>DASWYT010000120.1:0-4578 GCA_036404835.1 Alphaproteobacteria bacterium
CGTTTACCTGTTGTCCGATATGTCGGCTGCTACATCCGGGGAAGTGCATTATATCGATGCCGGTTTCCGCGCGATGGGCATGCTGGCGCCATGGCGTGTCGAGAGTGATCAAGACGGCGAATAAAAAGGCTATTTTCCAGATGGAGAATAGAGAAAATAAAATGTCACAAGATCCTTCTTGGAAAGATTTTCGGTTTACAAGTCAATCGGGCCAGAGTGATCAGGTCGGTGCGACGATTCCTGGCGATAAGACGATTCCGGTGGGTACGATTATTTCGGTCGATAGATGGGTTATGCCGATTCATCCGGATCGCGATATGCTGGCGGCCAGTCAGGATTTAAAAAAACGATTTGAAAATTATTCCAGCGATGATGCGCTGAAGACCTATGTTCTGTCAGTGATCTATGAAGAGATGCTGAAGCGGCAGGAAGAGCAATCGGATATAGTGGATAAGTTTAAGGAATTGATTGCCATGACGAAACAACAGGCTGGCAGTGTGCTGGATAAGAATGATCGCCTGACCATCGATAATACCATTCAGACGGCTTTCCTGCAGCCATGACAAATGAAAAAACACCCGGCAGTGGTCCAGGCCTGTCACGTACCAAGCGCAATGTGGTCAAGAACAAGAAATTGACACCGCGTTCGAAAGACTGGCTGAACCGCCAGATCAACGATCCGTTCGTGCAACAGGCGCGCGCGGAAGGCTGGCGTGCGCGTGCGGTTTATAAACTGACGCAGATCGATGACAAATTGAAATTCCTGACACCGGGGAAAATCGTGGTGGATCTAGGCGCAGCCCCGGGCAGCTGGACGGAACTGGCAGTGCAGCGCATTCAGTCCTTGCAGGGCAAGGGCAAGATTATCGCACTCGATATTCTGGAGATGCAGCCGATCAATGGTGCCATTGTCATCCAGAAGGATTTCACCGAAGAAGACGCGCCGGAGATGTTGTTTGGTTTGTTGGAAGGCAAAAAAGCCGATGTCGTTTTGTCTGATATGGCGGCGAATACAACGGGCCATCGTCACACCGACCATTTGCGCGTGACTTATCTGGTCGAACTGGCCTGGGATTTTGCCAAGCAGGTTCTTGCGCCGAATGGTGTTTTTGTCTCGAAAGTTTTTCAGGGCGGTACTGAAGCCGAACTTTTAAAAGATCTCAAAAAATATTTCACAAAAGTGCAACACATCAAGCCTTTGGCCAGCCGTAAGGAATCGCCGGAAGTTTATCTGGTAGCAACGGGGTTCAAAGGTTTGAGCAATGAATGAACGTCTGGTTACGCCGCAAGGTTATGGATTGGCTGTCACGGAAAATCTGATCCCGGGTGCCCGAGTCACGGGTATTATCGTTCATGGTTTTCAGTCAAGCCGGAAAAGTCCCGCTGCCATTGCCGCTTTGGAAGCTTTGCTGGAAAGTGGCGTGAACGGAGTCATTTTTGATCTCTATGCGCATGGCGATAGTGATGGTGATTTCAAGGATATGTCCGTGGCCAAGGCCATCGATAATGTCGAAGCTGTCATCAAACATGTGCATGACCGCGATCCGACCCAGAAAATTATCCTGATCGGCAGTTCGTTCGGTGGTCTTGTTTCCCAATATGTGGCCGTCAAGTTTGCGCCGTTGATTACGGCGCTGATTTTGCGTGCTGCCGTCAGCAATTGGTGGGAATTGTGGAAAGAGCGTATCACGGAAGATGAGATAAAAAACTGGAAAAAGACGGGTTATCATACGGGAGAAGTACGCGACGGTATCCAGACAACATTCGGCCTGGAGTTCCTGGGTGATATCCAACGCCAGGATATTTACACGGATGTTGCACCACAGATCAAAGTGCCGACATTGATTATTCATGGCGATGCTGATGAGGTCGTGCCCCTCAGCCAGTCGCGGGAGCTTAAGAAACATATTCCATTAAGTGATCTGGTTGTCCTGCCTGAAGCGGATCATCGTTTTACGGACACAGGGGATATGGCTGCCTATCAACATCATATCGAGAATTTCCTGCGCAAAAGCCGGATCATCTGAAGATAAAAAAAGGCCGCATGAAGCGGCCTTTTTGTTGGATTGTCTATCAGCTTATTGTTGCTGCTGTCCGCCCATCAGGCCTTGCAGTAACTGGCCTGCCGCATTTTGCAGATCCTGTTTCTGTTGTTCCTTTTTCGACAAAGGCGCCGGTTCCGGTGTGGCACTCGGTGCTTCCGGAGCAGTCGGCGGGGTCGGTGCCGTTGGCGCTGCTTCGTTTGTCGTTACCGGCGCCGTTGTTTCCGTTGCAGCCGGGGCTGTTGTTGGTGCAGGCGTTTCGGTCGTGGTTGCCGGTGTCGTCGTTGTATTTTTCGACGATGGCAAACCTAATAGGCCGCCAAGTCCACCCGGCACTTTATCGCCCAGCAATTTATCGACTTTTTCAATCGCTTTATCCTGATATTTGGCTGTGCTCTTTTGGATCAGGAAAGAGGCGACGCTTTGGGAGTCGAACTCTTTGCGTGGTGCGCTGAATGGACCGGTGATTTTCAGGCCCAGTGGCGGCATGTTTTTCTGTTCGGTAAAGCGGATCTGGCCACCCATATTGACGGTCTTGGATGGCAGATCAGCCGTGCCGCCGAAATTGGTTTCGGTCAGTTTTGTCTTCACCGCCGTTTGCGCAATATTGGCGACACCGTTACGGATGCTGATCGGCACGTCGACATTGCCGATATCTGTTGTGCCACCGGCCTTGGCCTGTTGCAGGATACCGGTGAAATCGGACACGCTGTTCGGGCGGTCCATTTTCGCGGCCAATGCATCCAGATCCAGGCCATTTGCCACCGCGTCGCGCAGTTTGAACTGACCATCGCCACTTAAGGAATTGATGATCTGATACGGGCTGGCACCCGAGAAGCTCAATTGTTGCTGGGCGCTGAATGAGCCTTTGGCAAAGAGTTTTGAATCCAGCGCGTTGAAGAATTTCACTGCATCCGTATCCTTGATGGTCAGATTGAACTGGCCTTTATGCGGCTGACCTTGCGGGGACGGTGCCAATGTGCCATCCACGACGATACGGCCTGCATCGAACAGATCGGCACTTAAGTCGTTCAGTTTCATCACGCCATTGGCGAAGGCAATGTCGTTATTGAAGTTCTTGATGATGAAATCCTTATAGTACAGTTCGGCAATCTTGACCGTCGCCTTACCGTTCAGGTTGCGGATGACATCCAGATTGACCGGATCGCGCGACCAGCCTTCATCGGCGGAAGATGCCGGTGCCGATGTCGTGCCACTGGCCGCAGCGGATTTTTCACCCATCAACGCCGCCAGATCAAGCTTGTCGGATTTGATATTGGCATTGATGTTTTTCTGCTGGCCGTTCGGTGTGATATCGACATTGCCGGACAGGCCACCGGCGCTGCCCAGTTTCAGTTCAACATTATCAGCCTTGATCGTTTCACCGGCATACGTCACCGTCGCATTCAGCGCAAACGGACCAAGCGCGCTGGCCGGGCTCATATTGCCGAAATTACGGACTATGGTGGCTGTTTCCGGATGGTTCAAATTGATCGTCCCGTCAAAGCCGGTCTTGCCGGTATCGAGACCCAGCACATCGCCTTTGATCTTGCCGGTACCCTGATCCAGTTTGGCATCGATATTCAGGGCGATCTTGCTCATATCGCCTTTGATCGTGCCGCCGAAATTGGTGGCGCCCAGATTGCGGGCTTCTTTATTGCCCAGCGCCTGCATCGTGTTGCTTAAATTATCCGTCTGGCCGTTGACGGTCAGGTTCAGATCTCCCAGCGGTGACAATTTACCGATCGTGCCATTTGCGCCGAGCGCCAGACCTTCCAGATTGGCAGAGGCTTGTTGCAAATTCAGGCCGCTGTCAGAGAACAGACCTTTGGCCGTGACGTTGCGCAAATTCTTGCCACCGGTGATGACGCGGTCGATAGCGACATCGAACTGCGCCTTGAAACCTTTCAAACGGTTCAGGATGGAATCATTGTTGGCGGCTGCGGATTTTTGCTGGATCTCGCCTTTTTCATTGGCTTTCTCAGCGGATTTGAAACTATCCAGATTCAATGCACCACCACGCAAGGCCAGTTGCAACGGAACGGCTGCTTTGGGTTGGTACAGAACGGTACCGTTCAAGGTCTGGCCCTGTTGCGTAACTTGTAAGGGTTCGAGCTTCAGGCTCTGGCGGGATAAGGTTGCCGTTGTGTTCAATGAGATCGGATCACTCTTACCGGCGGAGGCTGATGCATTGGCGCTGAAGGCCTGTGCCGGATTGTCACTGCTTGCATTCAATGTTGCAATCAGTTGTGTCGGTTTTTTCTCGGCATTCAACGGGGCTTTGGCACTTAGATTGATCTGCGTGTTGGCCGGCAGTTTTGCCTGCAGGCTTTGCAGGGTGAACTGGTTTGCATCGCTGGAGGCGGCGAGACGGATATCGCGCAGGGACGGTTTGCCCGGCAGGGAAATTGCATCGGCGGTGACGATGATATCCAGCGGATTGGTCGGGAAAGAAATATCCAGGATTTTCTGGGCGCTGGCAAAGGCTTTTTCCATCGTCTCAACCAGAGGCTCGCTGTTGGAGACACCGTTATTG
>DASWYT010000121.1:0-12971 GCA_036404835.1 Alphaproteobacteria bacterium
GACAGTGGGGAAGTCGTTACGCCATTCGTGCAGGTCGGAACTTACCCGACAAGGAATTTCGCTACCTTAGGACCGTTATAGTTACGGCCGCCGTTTACTGGGGCTTCAATTCAAAGCTTGCACTTCTCCTCTTAACCTTCCAGCACCGGGCAGGCGTCAGACCCTATACGTCGTCTTTCGACTTCGCAGAGCCCTGTGTTTTAGATAAACAGTCGCCACCCCCTGATTTGTGCCCCCCACCAATAGTTGCCTATCAATGGGGCTCCCTTCTTCCGAAGTTACGGGAGTAATTTGCCGAGTTCCTTCAATGTAGTTCTCTCAAGCGCCTTGGTATTCTCTACCAGCCCACCTGTGTCGGTTTGGGGTACGGTCTATATCGTTGGAGCTATTTCCTGGACGTTCGAAGCAGCACAATCAATCCAATAAGATCGTACTACGGGGGAACGCCGTCACTACCAACAGGTTCAGGAATATTCACCTGATTCCCATCGACTACGCCTTTCGGCCTCGCCTTAGGAGCCGACTCACCCTGCGCAGATTAGCTTTACGCAGGAACCCTTGGGCTTTCGGCGAGAGTGTTTCTCACACTCTTTATCGCTACTCATGTCAGCATAATCTCTTGTGATACCTCCAGCAAACCTCACGGTTCACCTTCGCAGGCTTACACAATGCTTCGCTACCACGCACTAATTGAATAGTGCATCCACATCTTCGGTAAATGGCTTGAGCCCCGTTACATTTTCCGCGCAGGAACTCTTAACTAGACCAGTGAGCTATTACGCTTTCTTTAAAGGATGGCTGCTTCTAAGCCAACCTCCTGGCTGTCTTGGAGTTCCCACATCGTTTCCCACTTAGCCATTATTTGGGGACCTTAGATGGTGGTCTGGGCTGTTTCCCTCTCGACCTAGGACCTTATCACCCTAAGTCTGTCTGCCGGATATTTCTCATCGGTATTCGGAGTTTGGTTAGGTTTGGTAAGCCTTGCGACCCCCTAGCCGATCCAGTGCTCTACCCCCGATGGAATTCGTCCGACGCGCTACCTAAATAGCTTTCGCGAAGAACCAGCTATTACCCGGTTTGATTGGCCTTTCACCCCTAACCACAGCTCATCACCGTCTTTTTCAACAGACGTGTGTTCGGGCCTCCAGCTGGTGTTACCCAACTTTCACCCTGGCCATGGTTAGATCACCGGGTTTCGGGTCTAATCCTGCATACTAAGCGCCCTATTAAGACTCGCTTTCGCTGCGCCTACGTCTAACGACTTAAGCTGGCATGCAAAATTAACTCGCTGACCCATTATACAAAAGGTACGCCGTCACGGAACAAGTCCGCTCCGACTGTTTGTAAGCATCCGGTTTCAGGTCTGTTTCACTCCCCTTATAGGGGTACTTTTCACCTTTCCCTCACGGTACTAGTGCACTATCGGTCATTAAGATGTATTTAGGCTTGGAGGGGGGTCCCCCCATATTCAGACAGGATTTCACGTGTCCCGCCCTACTCGAGGACTATAAAAATTTCTACCGATACGGGACTATCACCCACTTTGGTCAATCTTTCCAGATTGTTCTCGTTCTTAATCTATAGCCACTGGCCTGGTCCGCGTTCGCTCGCCACTACTAACGGAATCTCGGTTGATTTCTTTTCCTCTAGGTACTGAGATGTTTCAATTCCCTAGGTTTGCTTCCTACACCTATGTATTCAGTGCAGGATACCACTTGCGTGGTGGGTTTCCCCATTCGGACATTTGCGGATCAAAGCTTTATCGCAGCTCCCCGCAACTTATCGCAGCGTAACACGTCCTTCATCGCCACTTAATGCCAAGGCATCCACCAGATGCTCTTATTGCGCTTGATATGATCACACACAGTGAAAACATCACCATGCTGATCAAAGTTTTTACTCAGCAACAAATTCACAAAACACTTGAACTAGATGTTTTGCGTGTATTAATTTGGTGTCGAATTCTTATTTACGATGTCAATAGAAACCAAAGTTCAGTAATGAACTTAAAGATGAAAAGATCAGTGTAACACTTTGTTTTCATGTTTAAATTCAAACCAATGGTGGAGACGATCGGGATCGAACCGACTACCTCCTGAATGCAAATCAGGCGCTCTACCAAGTGAGCTACGTCCCCGTTTTACTCATTATCCTTACCGCTATAAAAGCGATGGTGGGCCTGGCAAGACTTGAACTTGCGACCTCACGCTTATCAAGCGCGCGCTCTAACCAGCTGAGCTACAAGCCCGTCTTAATCAGGCAAGCAGGCTGTAAAGCCGATGTCACCTTAATGGTTCTATGATTTTATCTATGAGAGAATATTCAAAGGGATAGGCAGACGACAGAAAAGCAACTTGTCGTCGTAATGCCATCCGTTTCCGGACAGCTTCCTTAGAAAGGAGGTGATCCAGCCGCACCTTCCGATACGGCTACCTTGTTACGACTTAGTCCCAGTCATTGATCCTACCGTGGCTGGCTCCCTCTCTTACGAGTTAGGCCACCATCTTCAGGTAAAACCAACTTCCATGACTTGACGGGCGGTGTGTACAAGACCCGGGAACGTATTCACCGCAGCGTTGCTGATCTGCGATTACTAGTGATTCCGACTTCATGCAGGCGAGTTGCAGCCTGCAATCTGAACTGAGACAGCTTTTAAGGATTAGCATCTCCTCGCGGAGTAGCGACCCTCTGTCACTGCCATTGTAGCACGTTTGTAGCCCAGCCTGTAAGGGCCATGATGACTTGACGTCATCCCCACCTTCCTCCGATTTATCATCGGCAGTCTCGTTAGAGTGCCCAACTGAATGCTGGCAACTAACAATAGGGGTTGCGCTCGTTGCGGGACTTAACCCAACATCTCACGACACGAGCTGACGACAGCCATGCAACACCTGTGTATACCCGGCCGAACCGAAGAAATCTGTTTCCAGAAATCATAATATACATGTCAAAGGCTGGTAAGGTTCCTCGCGTATCATCGAATTAAACAACATGCTCCACCACTTGTGCGGGTCCCCGTCAATTCCTTTGAGTTTTAATCTTGCGACCGTATTCCCCAGGCGGTATGCTTATCGCGTTAGTTTAGCCACTGAACGGTAAACCGTCCAACAGCGAGCATACATCGTTTAGGGCGTGGACTACCAGGGTATCTAATCCTGTTTGCTCCCCACGCTTTCGAGCCTCAGCGTCAGTTGTCTGCCAGTAAGCCGCCTACGCCACCGGTGTTCCTTCCAATATCTACGAATTTCACCTCTACACTGGAAATTCCGCTTACCCCTCAGACACTCAAGCCCTACAGTCTCAAACGCAATTCCGGGGTTGAGCCCCGGGCTTTCACGTCTGACTTGTAGAGCCGCCTACACTCCCTTTACGCCCAGTAAATCCGAACAACGCTTGCCCCCTTCGTATTACCGCGGCTGCTGGCACGAAGTTAGCCGGGGCTTCTTCTGTGGGTACCGTCATCATCGTCCCCACTGAAAGAGCTTTACAACCCTAAGGCCTTCATCACTCACGCGGCATGGCTGGGTCAGGCTTTCGCCCATTGCCCAATATTCCCCACTGCTGCCTCCCGTAGGAGTCTGGGCCGTGTCTCAGTCCCAGTGTGGCTGATCATCCTCTAAGACCAGCTACAGATCGTAGCCTTGGTAGGCCTTTACCCCACCAACTAGCTAATCTGCCGCGGGCTGATTCTTGGGCGATAAATCTTTGGTCCGAAGACATTATGCGGTATTAGCGCAAGTTTCCCTGCGTTATTCCCCACCCAAGAGCACATTCCCACGTGTTACGCACCCGTCCGCCGCTAATGTATTGCTACATCCGCTCGACTTGCATGTGTTAAGCCTGCCGCCAGCGTTCGTTCTGAGCCAGGATCAAACTCTCAAGTTAAAGTGGCCACCTTTTAAGGGGCGACCACAACGAGTCTACCTGTCTATTTACTTACGTCTTGACGAGAAATAGTACAGAAGACTGTATAAAAACGACTAAGCCGTTTCCTGCCGTCTGCCTATCCCTTGAATATTCTCTCATATAACGATGTCATAGAACCGTGCGCTTTAGGGCGCAAAAACCACTCGACAAACCGTGTTTCCTTGTGTTTGTCTCGCGGTGTGGGGGAACTATATGCAGAATTGCGAAGTAGCGCAAGCCTTTTTTTGAAGAAAAATGCTCTGGGCTTGAATTTCTTCAAACCGGCATATTTTCACTATATATTTAAAAGGGTTAATCAAAGGTAAAATCTTACCAAACCCGTCAGCCACTAACCATATTCCTGTGAGACGGAACATGATTATCTCGATTTTGACCCCAAACGCATAAAAAATCGATTCTGATTTGCCTGAATCACCCTGTTTTGGGATGGAATCACCCGTGATTCTGCGGTTTTTTGGATATTCATGAATAACGACAAATGGTTATTTTAAGAAGTGATTCACACTTTGATTCACCGCATTTGGAGACCACCCTGCCCTAACCACAGGTTAAATCATTCATTCTATGCATAAATCCGGATGTGTCAGACGTGAATCGATATCGCGCATGTGATTCACCAGATTGTGGGATTCGGCGCGCTGATATTGCTGATGCAGATCCTTATTCATCCGGACGAAGCAATGTGCCTCCGGAGAATCGTCCACCCGGCCATACTTTTACAATCCAGGATCGGTTGTCAGATAGTTCGATGCATCGATGGATGAACCAGGCGAAGCGGAACCATTATCAAAGATAGCGCGCGTTCCCTGATTGAGACCTGTATTCACACCCCACCAGTTATATTGGGCCGCAATCGTCACGCCTGCTGTCGCCAAACCGGTGCCAGGGCGGGAGTCGATGTAAATATCGCGATAGGCGTTGTTATAAATGCGATTGCCACCTGTGCTGCCCAGAGACCCGCCACCCAGATCAACGACAAACGGAGCCGTGCCGTTATTTCTAACCGATACGCCATAATAGAGGTTAGGATCCACAGTCGATGCTGTTCCGTTCCCCGTCATCGTATTATCAAAGACGGACGCAGACATTTTGCCGCTGGCCGATCCGGTGGCATAAATATACAAACCATGCTGCGTGTTATTTTCCATGAGATTGTTGCTCACCGTCGCACTATCAACGTAAGCACCGTTATTATTATACACCAGAATGCCATACAGATTGGTACGGCTTGTATTGCCTTGAATATCAACATAATTGATATGGCCTGCACTGGTCGCTTCGGCACGAATGCCGGCAGACCCATTATCTTCTGTTGTATTATCAATGACAATCACATCCTGTATCACACCAGATGCGGAAGCTGAGACATTAATTCCACTCTGGGTGGCATTTGTCACGGTGTTACCTTCTATCCGGCCTTTTTCAATCGTACTACTGATACTTGCTGTCAGACTAATGCCTATTTTATCACCACCATCTACAGTATTATTTAGAATAGTGGCATCTTTTATCAAAGAACCTGTATTATTAGCCTGAACCATCAGGTTATTTTCGCCACTGCCCGTAGATGTATTATCTCTCACCATCACAGTGTTAAAAGTACCGCCATTATTAGCCAGCGCATAAATGCCATAGGTGCCACTGTTATTCACTTCATTATCTGAGATCAAGGTGGAATCTACATAACCGCCTGTACTTGGACTGATGTTAATTCCAACCTGGCCTGCATCATTGACTGTATTGCCGGTCACACGCAGATTATCGACGCGCCCTCCACCTACAGAAGAAATAGTGAACACAACTCCGCGCAAATCATTTGTGGACACATTGTTTTCCAAATTCACATTCTTAACGTAGCTGTTACTGGATAAATAAATTTGTGTGCCGTAATTTACATTATCATGCGTAATATTGTCATGGATGGTAATGCTGTTCACCGTACGACCATCATCAAAACGTCCTATGATCCCGACACCTGCAGCGCCCTCTATCTCAAATCCCGCAACCACCGCATCATCGCCTGTCACCAGAACGCCATGGCCTGTGTAAACATCATTGACATCAACAGGCACTATTGTGTTTGTAATCACCGGCGCCGCACCCGCAGCAACAATGATCGTGCCATCAGCGGGTACGATATCCTGCCGGCGCGTGGAAAATTTACCGGTATCAAATAGAAAATCTGTTCCAGAACCGATGAACTGTACATTGTTCTTATTGATAACAATCCCCTGGTCCATGCCGGTGGATAGGCCATTACCATGATGCACATAAACAACATCATTATCGAGCATGGCGGCCTGTGCAGCGGCAAGCGTATTGAATGGGTTCTCCGTAGAACCATTGCCACCATTGGCAGCCGTGTTATCAACATGCAGCACACGCTGGGTTGTCCCGGTCTCAACATTGATCACTTCTTTTCTCAGACCCGTATCAGTAACGACAGCCCCGGTCACGATATCAACATCACGTTCCGGGCTTTCATCCAGACGTGCGCGGAGGCCGTGCTGCTGGAAACGTTTCTTGGCTGTGAAGGGAAAACGTAAGGTCGCTTCCAAGAAACCCTGGGAGCCACGTGGCTCGTCATACTGGAACCGGGCACCGACATTCAGCAATGGACTGACATCAACGGACGCACGGATGCGCCCCCCGATTACATCCTCTGAGCGATCACCCATAAAGGCATAGCCGCCGCCATAAACACGCACAGCATCAATCTTGTCTTCCAAGACCGGCAGACGATAACCCACTTCAAGATCGCCACCTGGCTGGGCTTCTTCCACCAGCGTACCGTTTGTATCGACGAACAAGCCTGTGCCCGCCATATAAGGTGACACATGGCCGGAATTGCTTGTGAGATATTCTTTCTCTTTATTGAGCGGCATATAAGCATTCGCTTTGATATCCCAATCTTCCTTCATAAACTCGATGCCACCCGTGACCTGGTGGAAATTGCTGCCCCGATCCGTACGGCGACGGTCGATCCAGCCATGCACACCGACAATATGGTTGCCCCGCATGACGCGGTAACCCAGACCGAGATTGCCTTCCTGGCTTTCTTCGCTGTCAGCCATCCAGCGAATATCGCCATATAAAACGCTATCCCTGTCCTGAACGATGGGCATCCAGCCTTCCATTTGGCCTAAAGAACGTTCCGTGCCCCATTTACCCCCGGCATCGATACGGGGCTGTAAAGGTTCAGGATGGGGAGAATAAGATTGGGCATGCCCCGAGGCCGGCAGTGCGAGAAGACTGACAGTACACAACAAGACGATACGCTGCACTGAACGAAAACCTGGAACCATTCCACACTCTATATATATAAGGTGACCACACCTATGATAGAGGATTGATGTAAACAAATTTTTAACCATCCCGTTAACCAAGCCGACACTTTTTATTGAGGCTTTTTTGACAAGATGGCTGGTATGATTTGATTCGTGCCACGGAAAGCACACTCTGATAACCAGAGTCGTATGTCATTGTTTGTGTATTATGGTTTTTGGCTAATCGTCAAAACTAATAAAACGAGGTTTTTAAGATCCTGTTTAGGCTAAATATTTACTATTTGTTTACGTCTGGGCTTTTCAATCATGTCAAGATGTATATAGTCTCCATTGTTCGTCCGGTTCCACCACAGAAGGATTTCTGCCCATTGGACCTCCCCGGCTTCTGAAGCTGACACAGATGTAGAAAACCATTTTTGTCTTCGCCCTCTTTCATTTCATCAGAACGCCATTTTTCTATCGAACATTTCCTTGCAACAACTCAAGAGCTTCTTGAATGCGTCCCCTGTTTCGTCGTAAGCATACCGATCAAAAACTATTTGTGACTGGCTGTATGTTTGGTTTTCTGACTGTGTTGATCGCTTTGGCGATTAATCACACCGGTTCCACCCCTTCCGCTGCTCATGACAAGGGCAAAACCCACCTGGCTATGCACCAGAGCACGACGCGCGACAGCGAGTCCGACATGGTTGCATTCGCCTATGCCTCCCAGAATGTCGGCGCAACCGCCGCCTCGACCGGCAATTCCCTTACCCAGCTGATCCCACAGGTCCGCAAGGCCCTGGGTAACTCCGCTGCGGCGATCACCAATTCCCTGACCGGTACCCCCGATCATGAAACCATCTCAATTAATAGCGGCGAGACGCTGAACGGCGTTCTGGCGACCTTTGAAGTTCCACAAGAGCTGGCCCTGGGCGCTATCGAGAGCATGAAAAAGGTCTTCAGCCCACGTTCCCTGCGTGCCGGCCAGAAGATCACCCTGATGTTCCGCCCGACCGACGAAGGCGAGCGTGAATTCACCGGTTACCGTTTCTCTCCGGACCCGCTGCGTGACATTATCGTTTACGATGCCAATGGTACTGGCGAGTTCTCCAGCAAAGTCATCGAAAAAGACCTGACCAAAGTGACTGTTGCCAAGAGCGGTACCATTGTCGGTTCCCTGTCCGGTGCTACCGCCCGTGCCGGCGTGCCGCAATCGATCCTGTCCCAGATGATCAAAGCCTATTCCTATAGCGTTGACTTCCAGCGTGATATCAATGAAGGCGATAAGTTCGAAGTGCTGTACCAGGCTGAAGTCGATGATAAAGGCCGTGCCTACCGTACCGGCGACATGCTCTATGCCCGCCTGATCCTGGATGGCGATGCCCAGCCAGTTTACCTGTACAAAACAGCCAATGGCAATGCCGAATATTTCAAGGCCGATGGCCAGAGCGTTCGTCGTTCCCTGTTGAAAACACCGATTGACGGCGTGCGTATCACCTCTGGTTTCGGCTTCCGCCGTCACCCGATCCTGGGTTACTCCAAGATGCACACCGGTATCGATTTCGGCGCCCGCACTGGCACCCCGATCTTTGCCGCTGGTGATGGCGTTATCCGCCGCGCCAACTGGTTCAGCTCCTACGGTAACTATGTCGCTATCGGCCACAGCAACGGCATGGAAACAGCCTATGCTCATATGAGCCGCTTCGCCAAAGGCATCCGCGCCGGTTCCAAAGTCAAACAGGGCCAGATCATTGGTTATGTCGGTACCACCGGCCGTTCCACCGGCGCTCACCTGCATTATGAAGTGCATATGGGCGGCAAGGCTGTGAACCCGCTGGGTATCAAAGTCCCGATGGGCACCCAACTAGCCGGCACAGAACTGCACAAATTCAAGCTGCAAATCGGTTCCCTGCAAACCCAGATGAAAACCGCCCTGCGTAACGGCCCGCTGAATACGGCGTCCCGCTAAGCTTTATCCCCCGTGATTTAAGAGACCCCGCTTCTTGCGGGGTTTTTTAATGGCTGCATTTTGTGTATGACGTAAGACATGAAATCCCAATATATGAAATAAGACATGAAACCGAGTGACTTCGACTACCATCTCCCTGACGAACTGATTGCGGCGCATCCCGTACATCCGCGTGAGGCGGCGCGTTTGTTGACCTGGCCGCTGTCCGGCGATGATCTGACCTTTGCGGATTTGCCAAACCTGCTCGATCCGGGCGATTTGCTGGTGGTGAATAATTCCCGCGTCATTCCGGCGCGCCTGAAATGTACCCGCCCGAGCGATACACAGCAACATGAGGCGCTGCAAACGGAAATATTGCTGCACCGTCCGGTTGGCGATTTCCAGACCTGGGAGATCTTCGCGCAGAAAACAAAACGCCTGAAAGAGGGTCAGCATTTGCATTTCGCAGACAATATGACCGCTGAAATCCTGGAGCGCCGTGATAATACGCTGGTCATCCGTTTCAATGCCTCGGCAGCCGAAACCGAAGATTTCATCGAGCGCAACGGCGAGATGCCCCTGCCCCCTTATATCCCGCGCGATGAGGTGGATACGCATGACAAAGAAGATTACCAGACCATCTATGCGAAGGATAAAGGCTCCGTCGCCGCGCCAACCGCCGGTTTGCATTTCTCCGAAAAGCTGATGGCGGATTTAAAGGCGCGTGGCGTTGAGGTTGCGCAGGTCACCCTCCATGTCGGTGCCGGGACGTTCCAGCCGATGTATGCGCATCTGGAATCGATTCATGACCATAAAATGCACAGCGAGTTTGGCATTGTCGATGCGGCCACGGTCGAACAAATCAAAGCAACCAAAGCGCGCGGCAACAAAGTTATTCCCGTTGGCACGACATCATTACGCCTGCTCGAAAGCGCCGCGCGTGATGGTGAACTGAAACCATTTTCCGGGGATACAGATATCTTTATCACGCCGGGTTTCACATTCAACGTCGCCGACCGCCTGATCACCAATTTCCATCTGCCGCAATCGACCCTGCTGATCCTCGTCTCCGCTTTTATCGGGTTCGAGAATATGCAGACGCTCTACGCGCACGCCATCACGGAGAAATTCCGTTTCTACAGCTATGGTGATGGGTGTTTGTTAGACCGGTCTCCTTAAACCGGGCTGGCATTTGACCAGTGCTGGAAGCGTTCTCCCTGTTCCATCGCATAAAGTGTCAGTGCCGCCAGTCTTTTACCGGCTTCCTGTTTGCGGAATTCGCCGAGCAATTGCGGGCGGCCTTTCAAACGTTGCTGTTCCGGTGGCAAAGGCCCATGCATCGGGTGGCTGTTATCACCACCCGCTTCGATAATACCCTGAACGGCATTCTTCATCAGGCTCATTTTCTGATCCATCGATTTTTCCTGGGCCTGGCCTTCCGGCGAATCTTCATACGCCTTATTATCGGCCATGGCAGCCCCGTATTTAAAAGCCATGGTGAATATTTTCTCCGGTTCATCGGCCAATGTCCGGATCAGCAAGGTTGGCGCCGGCGCAGACCGATAAGCCGTTTTGAAACCGGCAAAATATTGCAGATGCCCGGCCGCTTCATCGCCTTTATGAAGGTGGAAAATATAAGATGATAAAACGATGGCCTTGCTGGCGTCATCGCCTGTCGGCTGTGTCAGCCATTGATAGGTTTGTTTGGCCGCTTTATCCAGCAAATCATTGCAGTTTGGCGCAAAAAAAGACAAAGAGGGAGAGAGAGGAATCGTGGAGATGTGTGTAGACATGGTATAACTCACTAGGCAAACAGCGCGCCTATCTTACGAGCGGGCTGCATCAGGTTTTTTTGATTTTTCTGATTTGCACTGTGAATTATCGAACAGCGACTTCGACCGCCAGAGGGCCTACCCTCTGGCGCTTCGTACCACCACCACGACTGCGTGGTTGGACATGGAAGCGAAAGCTGTCATACCACTAGGGTAAACAACGTCGAAGCCGTCTGTCAACAGGTTTTTTACAAATGACACCCCTGCTCGGCCGCATAGGCATTCCCTTCCGCCGAGGCATAAGCGATCATCCGCCCCATATCGCGCAAGACTGCTTCTTTGGCTTTCTGTTGCGCACGGGGATAAGGATGCTCTTCTCCCGCCATAGCCCGTTCGCAAACGGATTGGAAGGATTCGGCAAACCCCGGATAATCGACATCCCTTATTTCATGGATGGATTTTTTTGGGCTTTCCTGGCTGCCACGGATGAAAGACGAGACATACAGGGATTGCAGATCATCTTCCTGTTCCGGAATTTTATCCTTGAATTTTTGCAATATATCACGCTGTTGCTGGCGTGGGTAATCATGCAAACGCGAGACGTAATAATTCGGCACAACACGATGATAGAACGATTTGAAAGCGTTCTGCGCTATAGCGTGATAAGGATGGTTCCGGACAAAATCCTGGAACTCACCCGCGGAACAAGGGTTTTGCTTCTCTGATTCAACAGGTTTGGCAACGGCGTCAAAAGAGACATTGATTAATTGGTACATGAGATTCTCACTGTGCAAATGTGGATATTATTCTGGATTTGCACTGTGAATATCGGACAGCGACTTCGACCGGCAGAGGGCTTACCCCCTGCCGGATCCGGTCGTAATCATCATGATGATATGATGGTCGCTGTTAAAATGCATTAAAGTCCGTATTGCTCCGCAAAAGCTGCACCGCTTTGTAAACCGGCCTGTGCGACATCATGAATCATATCAGCATTTACACTGAACTTACACAGATCGTTGCGAAGCATGTTCATACGATCCTCATAAGCATCCTGTCTTTCCAGTGTTACATAGGACGGATTATTGCCTGACTTAAAGCCTAATTCGAAACTGCTGGCGTAAACATCTTTGATGATATTTTTGACATTCCCATTTAAAGCGGCATCGCCACCTGCAATGATGTTAATGGCATTGGCGAGTTTCTTTTTATAATGAGACTCTTCCGATGATGGTTGGACGCCTTCTCTTTTCGTGAAAACACTGGCACGTAATTTTTGTGCACCCAATTCATCGGCCGGGCCGAATGCCGCGTTGATGCCTTTTAAATTATATTCCGCCATCTGCCTAACCACACCATACGGGCCAGTCTGCATATCCTGTGAATAGAGTGGCTGTTGAACTGATAGTTGAAAGGGTACCTGCATTGTCTTTCCTCTTAAGCTAAAACTGCGTTTTTGAATTGTTGCACGTTCTTATTTACAGCACCATAGGCTTTTCCTCTTTGATAGGCGGCAAAGGACAACATGCCGACACGCAATGGCAGCAGGCTTGTCTTTTCTTCACCGGCCGTAATCTGCTGGATATTTTCCTGCAGGACAGGATTACGCAGATTTTGGCTACGACCGGCATGGTTGATATAGTGACCGTAACGCTGTTTGACCTGTGGATCGGCACCTTCGACAAATTGTGATGTAAAGACATTCAAAAGAGCCTGTCTTTTTTCCGGGGATTTTTCTGTAGCGTTCAGCAGGTGCTTAACGGCAACCCGGTCATTCGCTGTATCGAGGTCGGGATTATTTTTCAAAGAAACGAATGTTCTCAGGGCTGCAAAATAATACGGGCTGGATTGGATATCCGACAAATAGCCGGACCCGGACAAGCTTGCATGGAACGCAAGGGAATTATCGTGGTTAAGGAGATTACGGTTGGACATGTCTTATTCTCACAGGGCAACGGCTTCTCAAAGCCTTAAAGGTTTTTTGATTTTTGAGATTTGCGCTGTGAGTCTTTACGACAGCGGCTTCGCCCGGCAGAGGGCCTACCCTCTGCCGCC
>DASWYT010000122.1:0-2713 GCA_036404835.1 Alphaproteobacteria bacterium
CGACCAGCTGCGTCGTTCCCTGATGAATCACCGCTGATCTGATGCATCATTTATTATCCTTATTATCACGCTGGCGACAGGTTACCTTAACCGACAGCGCCGCTATTCTGGCACTCTCCGTTCCTTTCTGCCTGATCCTCGGCGGTTTCTGGGGCGATGTTGCCGTTGTCACAACAGGCATATTGTTCCTGTTCCATTGTACCCGCACGCGTGACTGGTCATGGTTGCATGCCCGTTGGGTACAGGTCGGCTTTGTCTTATGGGGCGTGTTATTGCTCAGCGCTTTCTTTGCACTGGCCGATCAAAAGATCGCCCTGCAACGCGCCGTTGAATGGATTCGCTGGGTGGTGCTGATTGCGTCACTGGTTTTCTGGCAGAGCAAAATATCCTGGTGGCCTAAAGTCAGCAGCCGCTTTCTGGCCATTCTTATTTTTGCCGTCGCCATCGACACGCTGGTGCAGTATGTGTTCGGTTACAGCCTGTCCGGCCGTATTAAATTGCTCGGCACGGAACGCCTGACCGGCCCGTTCAACCGTTATGTAGTCGGTATTTTCCTGGCACGTCTGTTATGGCTGGGAATGGCGCCCGTCATGCAATGGGCGCAACAGCAAACAAGTTATATCAAACGTGTTTTGCTGCCCTTAGGTTTTATTGGCATTATCGCTCTGGCCATTTTCCTGAGCGGTGAGCGCATGGCTATTTTGCTGACCTGTTTTTCCTTAGGCGTTTTCTTCTGCTTTGCCAAAAATTTCCGCAAGCCTTTGCTCACTTACGGCCTGCCGATGGTGATCGCCATCATGATGTTTGTAGCCACACAGCCAATTCTACTCACCCGCATGACCGAAGGCCGTGATATGATCCAGAATCTGGGTCAAACCGGCTATGGCATCATTTTTCAAAATGCGATAACGGCGTGGAAACAATCACCGCTTCTGGGTGTCGGCCCGAAGAATTTCGTATTCCTGTGTGAAAAAGAAGGCCAGGCCATCGGTTACCGCGATGCCATTCCGGAAACACCGGGCCGGTTTGATTGTGCGCGTCATCCCCATAATCCATATCTTGAATGGCTGGCCGATGTGGGCCTGGTCGGCTTGAGCCTGTTTATTCTGTTGATCGGGTTATGGAGCAAGGATGCCGTCAAACATGTCTGGCAACAGCGCAACAGCGCGCCGCATATTTACCTGCCGCAACTTTGTCTGCTGATGGCACTGGTCGTGTTGCTCTGGCCGTTGCAGGGCAATATGAGCGTCTTTATCAATTGGAGCGGCACTTTATTCTGGTGGACGATCGGTATGGTCGTCAGCGGATTGCGCAACGACACAAAGCCTGCGGCTTAGTCCCCATTATAGAACAGCCCTTTGATCTGGGTGGCCTGCTGGTTGCCGTATTGCAAGGATGTCCAACCGGTAACACCGTATTTATCGCTCAACAAATATATCTGAGATTGCTGGCCGTTCAGACTTTGCGGCTCATTTTGCGCCGCTATCACTTCGACCGGTTCCCCGACTTTGACAATGCTCACCACTCTGGTCAGCATCTGGTCATTATAAAGTGTAATGTCTTGCAGGGCCGTCGTGGTTAATCCGACTTTCAATACACCCTGGCGCACTTCCACCATATTGCCATTGGTCAGGCAGAATTTGCGGTGTTCATTGAACATATTGTTGGTATGGCCGCTGGCATACAGACAGCCATCACCCGGAATAATAAAATCGGTTCCCGGAAAAGATGTTACATTCTGACAGTACGGATTTTTCTGTGGATCCACTTTATCCTCCCACCACTGGCATTTCGGGCTGGTCATGTAACAGGTCGGGTCACTGCTGGGTCCGCTATCACAAAAAAGCGCGTAAGAATTTTTTTCACCGGCGGACAGGCGGACATTGAACGGATAGGCCCGGTCGCTGATCATATCCATACGGTCATTCAGCTTGCTGATCTTTTCGGTCACAGAAGACGGCACCGGGCTGGTCAGGGCAGGATCGTAGCTGATCTGGCAACATCCCACATCCAGTGTCTGCAACGACGCGGCCGATGCAGGACCAGCCATAAGCAAAGCCACCATCAAAACAAAAACGCTTTTATGCATGCACATCTCCATCGCATAAAAAAGGGCGGTAAACCGCCCTTTGATTATTTCTTGCTTTCGTCAGCCTGCTGTTTGTCCAGCCATTTTTCCAGCCAGTGGATGGAATAATCGCCATCGATAAACTCCGGCTCGACGATGATCTTTTCATGCAGCGGGATGTTGGTAAAGATACCATCCACCACGAATTCCTGCAGGCAGCGACGCAGGCGCATCAGACATTCATTACGGTTCATACCGTGGACGATCAGCTTGGCGACCATCGAATCGTAATATTGCGGCACGCGGTAACCGTCATAGATCGCGCTATCAACACGGACGCGCAAACCGCCCGGGAAATGGCTGTCTTTGATCAAGCCCGGTGACGGGGCGAATGTTTCCGGATGCTCGGCATTGATACGGCATTCGATACTGTGACCGTTAAAGACGATCTCATCCTGTTTAAAGGAGAGTTTCGCACCGGCGGCCACACGGATCTGTTCACGCACCAGATCGATACCGGTGATCATTTCGGTCACCGGATGCTCCACCTGCAGACGCGTGTTCATTTCCATGAAATAAAAACGGCCATCTTCAAACAGATATTCAATCGTACCCGCACCGCAATAACCCATCTTGCGCGCGACA
>DASWYT010000123.1:0-2476 GCA_036404835.1 Alphaproteobacteria bacterium
TTCTATGAGGGCGAGAATATGCTGGTCATCAACCCGGATGAGTGCATTGATTGCGGTGTGTGCGAGCCGGAATGCCCGATCGGTGCCATTATTCCTGATCTGGACCCGAAAGCCGACGCTTATCTGGACGTCAACCGCACCTACAGCGTGAAATGGCCGAATTTAACCCGTAAAATCCCGGCTATGCCGAATGCCGAGAATTTCAAAGGCACGGAAGATAAATTCAGCCAGTATTTCTCTGAAAATCCCGGCAAAGGCGATTGATCAATGATGCGCATTCATGTCATCGCAGGTACGCAGGGAATGGCACAGGATGTGGCCAAAGCCCTGCAACCTTTATGGCCGGATGCGCAATGGCAAACGGAACAAACGGCGGACGCTGATCTGGTTTTGCAGATCGGGCCGGTGGAATCGCCGGGGACTGAAAATGTGCCTGTTTTTGTTGTTGATACGCACTCCGCCCCACAGCGTCTGGCGCATATCGTGCGTAAACTGAAAGAGCTGGCGGCCCAGACGCGTCATCTTGATCTGGGTGATTATCAGCTCGATCTGGGCCAACGTTTGTGGCATGACGCCTCTGGCAAGACCAGCGACCTGACGGAAAAAGAAGTTGCGTTGCTGCATTATTTGGCGGTCATGCATCCGACACCTGTCAGCCGCGAGGATCTGTTGCGTGATGTGTGGAAATATGCCGATGGGGCGGATACGCATACAGTGGAAACGCACTTGTACCGGCTGCGGCAGAAAATCGAGCAAAATCCGGGGGATCCAACCATTGTCGTCAGTACCAAACAGGGCTATATCTTAGGTATCCTGCAAAATTAACTATTTTATACGCAGGAAACCTTATCTCAAGGCGTTTCAAAAGGTAGAGAGCGTGTCTTTCCACTTCATAACGCTTATCAACAACCATTGGGTTCAAAACCACTGGATCTAACAAAGGGTTCAAAACATGAAAAAAATTCTTGCTATCGCCGTTCTGGCTAGCCTGTTGACCGCTTGTGCCAATAGCGATGGCACGTACGGTGCCGCTGGCACATCCAGCCCGATGAATAAACAAAATGTCGGTGGTCTGGGTGGTGCTGTTCTCGGTGGTCTCGCCGGTTCTCAAATCGGTGGCGGTTCAGGCCGTCTGTGGGCCACAGGTGCCGGCGTTCTGATCGGTGCCCTGGCGGGTAGCGAAATCGGTAAATCCCTTGACCGTGCTGACCAGACCTACATGAACCAGGCTTACAGCAAAGCGATGACAGCTCCAGCTGGCCAGAACATCACCTGGTCGAACCCGGACAGCGGTAACAGCGGTTCCTATAACACGGTCCGTACCGGCCGTGCGTCCAATGGTGGCCAGTGCCGTGAATACACCCAAACCATTAATGTTGGCGGTAAGAGCCAGCAAGGCGTTGGCCAGGCCTGCCAAAACCCAGATGGTAGCTGGCAGATCGTCAGCAACTAATTCCGTCTAAAACTGACGATCCGGCTTAACGACCGGAATTGACGATAAGGGGGGCGATGGGTTACCATCGCCCTTACTTTTTGGACTTAATAATAAGGAAGGCCCCACATGACAAATCTTAACGGACTGATGCAAGGCAAACGCGGCCTGATTATGGGCGTTGCCAATGATCGTTCCATTGCCTGGGGCATTTCCGAAACTCTGGCGAATGCCGGTGCCGAACTGGCTTTCACCTATCAGGGTGATGCGCTGTACAAACGTGTCGAGCCTCTGGCCAAATCCGTCGGTTCCGATTTCCTGCTGCCATGTGATGTCACTGACCAGGCCAGCATCGATGCCACGTTCGAAGCCATCGAAAAGAAATGGGGCAAGATCGATTTCCTGGTACACGCCATTGCCTTCTCCGATAAGAAAGAACTTGATGGCCGTTATGTCGATTGCACACGCGACAACTTCCTGCGCACCATGGATATCTCCGTTTATTCCTTTACCGCCGTCGCACAAAAAGCCGCACCGCTGATGACAGACGGTGGCAGCATGGTGACACTGACTTACTATGGTGCCGAGCAGGTGATGCCGCATTATAACGTCATGGGCGTTGCCAAAGCCGCACTCGAAACATCCGTCAAATATCTGGCGGAAGATCTGGGCAAGGATAATATCCGCATCAACGCCATCTCTGCGGGTCCAATCAAGACATTGGCCGCCAGCGGTATCGGCGATTTCCGCTTTATCCTGAAATGGAACGAACTGAACGCACCACTGCGCCGTAACGTCACCCAGGAAGAGGTTGGCAAGACAGCCTTGTATCTGTTGTCCGATCTGGGTTCCGCCATGACCGGCGAAAATCTGCATGTCGATGCTGGATACCACGTTGTCGGTATGGCTGCGATTGATACAGCCGCCCAAACAGCCGAATTGCTGAGCAGCATCGTTAAAAACGGCGACCAGCAGGCGGCCTGATTAATATTGACATATAATATAAATATACTAAAACCTCTCATGGTTTTGTGAGAGGTTTTT
>DASWYT010000124.1:0-9642 GCA_036404835.1 Alphaproteobacteria bacterium
TCATTACTACGATCAGGCGGGAGCGTGTCTTGGTCAGGACACGTTTCGACGCGGTCCAGTCCTGCTGGTATGGATTTTGGCAACCGTCATTCTGGCTGGTGCACCAACGGATCATTGACCACCCACAACCATGTTGACATTAACCGCAGCCGGCATCGCCACGGCCATAGGAGCCGGGGTACTGGCCAGAGCGACATTGGCGCTCAGTTCCATCGCCGGGATATTTTTCATCTCGGTCTTTGCATTGGCCAGTTCGATCTGTTCCATCTGCTCCGTAGTCGGCATATTGGCCAGGGCCACATATTGCTTGCCGTCAATCGGTTGCAACTGGAACAAGGTCGTCGCCAGTTTTTCCAGACGGTCCGGATTGTTCAGATACGTCCATTCAGCTTGAAGGACGCGCAGATTTTCGCGTTCCTGTTTGATCTCGCGGTTCATCGCGAATAATTGCGTTTCAGCATGATGCATGCGCTGGGCGATGACAAAGACGGAACTACCCGTGACAACCAGGGCAATAATCGCGGTCAGGAGAATCCAGTTTTTCATGCAGCATCCCCTGTCGGTTCGGCAATTTTTTCAGCGACGCGCAAACGGGCGGACCGGGCGCGCGGGTTGGTGGCAAGATCTTCTTCGGACGCGGTGATGCCCTGGCGGGTCACAACACGCAAGGTCGGCTGAGCGGCATCCAGTGCAATCGGCATATGACGCGATGTCGTCGCAACGGTGCTGCGGTCGCGGAAATAATTCTTGACGATCCGGTCTTCCAGCGAGTGGAAGCTGACCACCGCCATACGGCCGCCGACTTTCAGGATTTTTTCAGCGGCACGCAGGCCTTCCTGTAATTCACCCAGCTCGTTATTCACGGCAATGCGCAAGGCCTGGAATGTTTTTGTCGCCGGATGATGACCGTCTTTTTGTCTTGGCACCACAGATGCAACCAGGGAGGCCAGATCACCGGTACGCAAAAACGGGCGGGATGTACGTTGTGCAACAATCGCCTGTGCAATACGGCGTGCTTTTGGTTCATCACCATAGTCGCGAATGATTTTTGTCAATTCATCGACAGATGCATTGTTCACCAGATCGGCTGCGCTGTCGCCGGACTGGCTCATACGCATATCCAGCGGGCCATCGAGACGGAAGGAAAAACCGCGCTCGGCTGTATCGAGTTGCGGGGACGATACGCCCAGATCAAATGCCACGCCATCAACCTGTTCAGGCTCTTCGCCCAACTGGCTGAACGGTGCATGACGCAATGCCAGGCGGCCTTTGTAATCTTTGGCGATGTCTTCCCCGGCGGCAATCGCTTCGGGGTCCTGGTCGAACGCGATAACGCGGCAATTGGCTTGTTGCAACAGCAATTGCGTGTAACCGCCACGACCGAATGTCGCATCGATATAGATACCGTTATCTTTTGGTTCCAGCGCCGCAACCGCTTCCGTGCCCAGCACCGGAATGTGGAAACCGGCTTTGTTCTGATCGGTTGCGGAGGAACGTTTCATCACTGCGCATCTCCCAGGCGGGATGGCACGGGTGGCAAATTCAAACCTTGTTTCTGCACATGGCTGATCGCTTCACGTTGGCGGTCGGCAAACAATTCAGGCTGCCAGATCTGGAACTTGTTACCCAAGCCGACGAACAGAGCCGTGTCGCTGATTTTGGCATGCGCCAGCAAATCTTTCGGCAACAGGATGCGGCCCGTCTCATCGTAATTCATCGGGGTGGCATTGGAGAAAATCGCGGCCGCAAGGTCATCCTGCGGCGAGGAGAAAATCGGGAACTGGTCGAGGCGGCGGCTCAACTCATCCATCATGCCCCAGGAAAACCCTTCGAGCGCCTGATGGGTCGAGGATGGGAAGACGACGAAACCGTTTTGTTCAGAGGAAATATTCTGCAGAGCCGTGCGGAATTGCGCTGGCACCGACACCCGCCCTTTGGCGTCAACTTTGTTGGTGTGGGTGGACAAAAACAATTTCATAGCGCGGTAGCACCAATCAATCAGTACGGGTGAAACCCGGCTTAACTCTATCCTGGCCACCGATCCGACAACTCGCGGAAAAATTGTTTATTTTTATTATCTTAAAACAATCTCTTCACATGTTGGCACACGGTCGCCACGACTCAGATTCTGCCTGGCCTTGGTTAATAATGGGATAACATGGGATTTCATGGTCCGTCAATGGATTTTTAACATTTTCGGACGATTTTCAGAGAAATAATTGGTCGCGTTCCGGTTTCTGTGACAACAAAGATATATTCTCAGAAGGTTAATAAAAATTAACCTTTCCTGATAGCAAAAAGTTAATTTCTGGAAGGAAACCACATTGAATATTTACATAGTAATTTTCGCTGGCGGCGGGTTCGGCGCCGTTCTGCGCTTTCTCGTTTCATCCCTTGTTTCCCGTCATCATCCGGGCAGCGCCTTCCCGTGGGGTACCCTCGCCGTCAATCTGACCGGTGCGTTCCTCATCGGCCTGATTATTGAACTGGGCGCGTTGAAACTTAACTTATCCCAGACCAGCCGCGCCTTTCTGGTCACCGGCATACTGGGCGGCTTTACGACCTTCTCCGCATTTTCACTGGAAACAACCCTGCTCCTGAGCAAAGGCGCTTATGCACCTGCCGCCTCTTACATCGCTTTATCGGTTATCGCTACGGTGGCCCTGGTCTTTGCGGCCATGCTGTTGATGCGGCAGATCGTTTAAACATTCCCCCTGAATAATTTTCTGACTATACTGCGGTTACCTTCTCTTAGTGCCCGGAGTATGTCACATGCTGAATTCATTGCTGAAAATCATTCCCGCCATTGCCGTGAGCATATTATTAGCATCACCGGCTCAGGCGGCTGATACGGGTTTTGAACGCGTGACAAAAACCGGCACGATCCAGTGCGGTTATTTCACCTGGCCTCCTTATATTCTCAAAGATGCCAATAGCGGAAAATTATCCGGCCTGAATTACGACATCATGGAAGCGATTGCCAAAAATCTTGGCCTCAAGACAGAATGGACACTGGATGTCGGCGTTGGTGATGTGGCCGCTGCCTTAAATGCCAATAAATTCGATGTGATGTGCGCGTCGGTCTGGACAAACCCGGCTCGCCTGAAAACCCTGACACTGACAAACCCGACGCTTTACAGCGTTGTCTATGCCTTTGTCCGCGCCGATGATGCGCGTTTCGACAATGATCTATCCAAGGTCAATGATAAAACCGTTCGTATCTCCGGCATCGATACGGATTACAGCCAGGATATCGCCAAGGAAAAATTCCCGAACGCCAAGCAAGTCATGTTGCCGCAAACTGCTTCCGGCAGCGAGACATTGATGCAGGTCGTCTCCAAGAAAGCGGATATTGTTTTTGTTGATCAGGGCCTGGTCAATGAATTCCTCAAAACAAACCCCGGCACGTTACGCCAGGTCAAGGGCGTGGAACCCGTCCGTATCTATGGCGAAGTGTTGTCTGTTCGCCAGGGGGACATTCTGCTTAAGAACATGCTCGATATAGCCATTACGCAGCTGACGAATGATGGAACAATTGCCCGCCTCGTTGCAAAATACAGCAAAGAGAATAATTCCACCATGTACGCACCTGGCAAGACTTACACGATAGACACAGCACCAGGACGTTAAGCAGCGGATCTGCTGCCAAAAATCCCGCTGCCCACGCGGATATGCGTGGCACCGCAGCGCAAGGCTGTCAGGTAATCATCCGACATGCCCATACTGACATGCGGCAGATCGTGGCGTGCGGCCAGTTTGCGCAGCAACAGGAAATGCAGCGCGGCCGGTGCCGCGACAGGCGGAATGCACATCAGACCAGTGATGGTCAGTTTTGTTTCGGTGTGGCAGAAAGTGATGAAATCGCCTAACGCATCCGGCATGATCCCGGCTTTTTGCGGTTCCTCACCCGTATTCACCTGGATAAAACATGGCAGCGAACGTTGCTGTTTCTGCATCTCACCATCAAGTGCCACGGCGATCTTCTCACGGTCGATTGTCTGGATGACATCGAACAAAGCCACAGCCTCTGCCGCCTTGTTACTTTGCAGCGGGCCGATCAGGTGTAATTGCACATCCGGATAGGCTTCTCGTTTATCTGCCCAATGTCTGTGCGCTTCCTGGACACGGTTTTCACCAAAGATACGCTGGCCCGCTTGCAGCGCTTCATCGATCACTTCATCATTTTGCTGCTTGCTGACGGCAACCAATTGCGCCGCCGGGAAACGGCGCAGTTCGGAACGGATGGTGAGGAGATTTTCGGAAATGGTCATGGGCGCATATTAGATGCGGTTACAGGGACCAGCAAGTTTAAAACTTAATCTTCGTACCGACCGTAATCAGAAACTGTCTTTGTTCGTCTTCCATGCGGTTACGGTCGTTGCGGTATTGCAGGGTCGTGTTGAGGAACCATTTTTCCTTGATCGGAATAGTTGTCCAGACCATGACGTTGTCATAGGCGTAATCACCACCAAATGAAGCCACACCAATATCACGGCCTGTTGTCATGTAACTGATCTGGATCGGCACTTTCAGACCATCGTAACGTGCGCCGACGATCACACCTTTTTTCGGCACTTTCATCAGCAACGGGTTTTCTTCACCCCATGTGTAACCACCACCAACCGTCCAGTCACCGGCCGGGACGGTAAAACCAGCAAGCTTCGCCGGTTTCTGTGCATTATTCGTGACCATGGCTTCGGAAATAAACGATGCTTCACCAGTGACCAGGCGCGTGGCTTCCGGATCGTCCTGGTTGAAATAGTCACGTTTGATTTCATCAAAATGTGAGTCCAGGAATTGTTTCAGATTTTTCGTTTGTGTTGCCGCCTTCATCGGTTGCACGGCGACAATCTCGCCATTGGCTGGCTGGGCATTCGTCACACCATACAGCAACAAGGAAATCTTTTGATCGTGCGCGCGCTGGCGATAGGCTTTACCATCGACATCATCTGCCTCGTCATAAAATATGGTCGGGTCCAGCGTCACGGAAATTTCATCGATTTGTTGCGGCCTGACCTCGACCACCAGGGCCTGTTTCGGCACTGCGGCACCGGCACCTGTATCCATGGCGGCCCGCCCCATTTGGGCCTGTGCGGCCGTGGCGCAACAGAAGCAACATCCCAGAATCGCACCTAAGCGTGTGAGAGAAGGAAACAACCCAACGGGTCTTGCTGCGTCCATGGCACCCTTTCATTAATGGTACCTAATTATTATCCTACTTTAATCATACCATTTTTATCAATAAAAATGTCATAAAATATATTAACGCACCGCAGCAAAAACGCATAAATCCGGGCCAAAATAGTTAAATTACTTGTTTTGTTCTAAAATTTGTGTTAAATTTTATATAACTGATACAGGTCTGGTCATGGTTTCAACACCGTCTGAACATCTGTTGAACGCGTCCCGTGTCGATTTTGACACGTCCACCCGGGAAATCACCGCCAGCGGCGGTCCCGATTCGGCTGCCGAAAAACTCACCGCTTCCGACTATATCCAGCAGATCAACGTCATATTCTCGGAGTTTTCCACGGATATGGCCGACCATGATATCGTTCTGGATAAAACATCCCTGCTGCAGGATTATTGCGCGACCCCGACCGAGATTGCCGAATTCGCCCCGACCGCCTTGCGGCAAGTGCGTCATTTCTATGCCAATTACATGCAAAGCCTGCAATTCCTGGCGCACCCGACATTGGCGTTTAACAGCAACCGCAAAGACGTGACGCGCGACGCCCCTTACAATGACATGCAACATAATTTGCTGAACGATCTGTCACATAATCTGCAGCATATGCATGATGCCATCAGTATCTTCAAAGAGAATGTCCACGCAACGGACCCGGCGCAGCAAGACGCACTACAGGAAAAATTTGCGCTCTATCAGGAACGCCTGACGAAAATGACCGAGCAATTCTGTACCGATAATCACCTGGATATTGCGTTACCGGCTAATCAGAATCGCGTGGCACAAACGGCCAGCGCTTATAAGCCGCCAGCCAAAACGCTATAATCTGTACCCATGGCACCAACAGAGCCAAAGCCCAGATCGGGTGACGGCCCATTTTACCGATAGCAATGCCACTGCTGATCAACAGTATCAAAAGCGTGATACCGGCAATGAGATATTCCGCCCAGATGGGCAGGAAGGGAAAGAAACTGGCGCTCATGGTTTGGTCACCTGTTGCTTATGCGGCCAGGGCTGGAAGGCCAGCGCGCAAGAGAAAATCACCACGCCAAAAATCGGCACGAACAACGTTGCTGCCCATAAGGGCTTAACTCCGGCGCGACGACAGATCACGATTGCCGGCCACACCACAGCAAGGGCAAAAATCACATGGTAAAGTAAACCGTTTTTCCACATGATTATTGGCGCCCGTAAATATCTTCATAGCGGATAATATCATCCTCGCGGCAAATCCCGCGCTGGATTTCCTTGACCACGACCGGGGTATCGGTGCGGTTGGCCATGCGGTGCTTGGCGCCCAGCGGAATATGAATGGTTTCACCGGCAGGCACGTTGATAATCTCGTCATCGCGTGTCACTTCCAATGTACCCTGCAACACGGTCCATTCCTCACGGCGATATTTATGGGATTGCAGGGACAGAACGCCGCCTGGATTAACGGTGATACGCTTGATGCAGAATTCCTCGTCATTCTCATGACCTGTCTCCAGCACTTCCCACAATCCCCATGGGCGTGTGTCACTCTCGCCCGGACGGTAACCCGGCATGTTGGCGAAATCAGTTTTTTCTGAGCTGGTGGCTGCGTTTTGGGGCATGCGGAAACTCCTGTTGTGTATCGATATGGGTATGCGGATGGGTGATGTCAATCTGCATGTTGCGCACCGGGTACTGGCCCTGGGTTAACAGACGGTCATACATGATGATCGCACCGGCAATGCCGACATTGACGCAGAATTTCATCGGGATCTTGACGATGCGGTCACAGCGTTTCTGCATCTCGGGCGACAGGCTGCCCATTTCCGGGCCAAGCACATAGGCCGCCTGGGCCGGATGATAGAAACGGGGCAAATCCACTGCATCATCCGTCAGTTCAACCCCGACCAGTTGGCAACCTTTTGGCAGCAGCAATTCATTGGCCGATGCAAACTGGTAGACCGGCAAGCTGCCGGTGCTGCTGGCCGTATCGGCCATTTTAACTTCCTTGAAATCCAGTGCCGGATTGACGAAGAAGAAAAAACTGCCGCCAAACGCATGGGTTGTACGCAGCAAATTGCCAGCATTCAGCCATTTGCTGCTGCGTTCCACACCGATGCCGAAATATCCGCGCATTCTTTGATTGTCCCTATCGCCTTATTCAGATTTGGCTGTTATGATAGAGCCATATAAGCATATTGTCACCCGCCCTTTTGCCTCCTTCGTCCGGAACGACGCCATGCCAAAATTCGATTTACCCACCTCACTTGAGAAGCTGACGACCACGGTGATGGATCGCCTGCCACCTGATCTCAAAAAACATCTGGAAAAACTGTCGCCACAACAAAAGCAAAGCCTTATTCTGGCTGGCTGCGGCGCCGGCGGTTTTCTGGTCTTGTGGCTGGTCTTTGCATTATTATTCTCCGGCGGCGATTCAACACTGGATCAACGGGCTTTCGGACCGCAAGGCCAACAGGTGAAACCAGGCCCCGTATCGAGTGTTTCAACAGCCATTACCAAACCGATCCAGGCTTTCCCTCAGGAAAAAGACCCGATCATATCACGCAAAAAACAGGAAGAACCTATCATCAAAACTGCTGATAATTTAACGGCAGCACAGAAAGAACAGATTGCGCGCCTGCGTGAAAATGTCGAACACCAATATAAAAGCACCCTGCCCTTCGCCCTGAACGAAACGAAGATGATCAGTTTCGCGTTGGCCGCTTCCCGTATCGACAAAGTCAATATGCGCTGGGATACGTTGATTGCCGGCACGGCCGATGAAAAGCTGGCTTTGGAATATCTCTCCAGCGCCGAACTGGAAAACAAACAATTGCTGCATAATACACCGGGCCTTAACCTGGAACAATATGACATGATTTATAATCTGTCGGCACGTGACAACAAATTCAATGAAATCGCCAATGCCTATAAAAATCTCGTCGCCCAGGGAATCTGGGGACCTGTGACACCGCTGACCGACAGTATGTCATGGCGTGATGGCCGTAAAAACGACAATTCGGATTTGCGTTTCCCGATTGCACCGCCAAAATCCGAAGAAGTACCGGCCACCCCGATACCGGCCCAACCACAGACAACGCCGCAACCGCAATCCGCGATCACCCCGGCTGTTCAGCCTGTTCCCGCAAGCATGATGGTGCAACCGGTCACAGCGACACCTGCTGACGTGACTAATCCTGTTGCAGCTCCGGCCGCAAACGATACTGCTCCAGCGCCTGCGCATTAGCCAGCGCTTCAGTATTGGCCACAGGCTGCCCGTTGATCGTGTCGCGCACAGCAATCTCGGAAATTTTGCCGCTCTTGGTGCGTGGAATATCCGTCACGGCAATAATCTTCGCCGGAACGTGACGGGGTGTCGTGCCCTGTTTGATCTGCTGGCGGATTTTCTGGATCAACACATCATCCAGCGTTACACCTTCCTTCAGCACCACCGCTAAGACGATCCGCTCATCATCGCCCCATTTCTGGCCGACGGCGATGGATTCCGTGATTTCCGGCAATTGCTCGACCTGGCGGTAAATCTCGGCCGTGCCGATGCGCACACCGCCCGGATTGAGCGTCGCATCGGAACGGCCATGAATGATAAAGCCACCCTGGGGGGTTTTTTCAACGTAATCGCCATGGTGCCAGATGCCTGGGAAACGTTCGAAATAGGCTTTGCGGTATCGGGCTTTGTCCGGGTCGTTCCAGAAGGAAACCGGCATGCACGGGAATGGGCGCAGACACACTAATTCGCCTTTTTCACCCACATCAGCCTGTGTGCCATCCGCGCGATAAACATCGACGGCCAGACCCAGACCCGCACCCTGCAACTGGCCGCGATAGACCGGTTGCGTCGGGTAACCCAGCATGAAGCAGGAAACGATATCCGTCCCGCCGGAAATGGACGCCAGATGCATATCCGTCTTGATCGCATCATAGACATACTGGAAACTTTCATCGACCAGCGGTGACCCGGTCGAAGTCATCGCGCGGACACTCGCCAGATCATGCGTGTCTTTCGGTTTGTAATTCTGTTTGTGCAGCGTATCGATAAATTTCGCCGATGTGCCGAACAGGGTGAATTTTTCTTCATCCGCATAATCAAACAGGATATTCCCATCCGGATAGAAGGGCGAACCGTCATACAGCATCAGATTGGCACCGCTGGCCATTGCATTGACCAGCCAGTTCCACATCATCCAGCTGCAGGTGGTAAAATAAAATACCCGGTCACCCGGCTTGATATCGCAATGGAGCTGATGCTCTTTCATCAATTGCAACAGCGAACCGCCTGTGCCATGGACGATACATTTTGGCACGCCCGTGGTGCCCGATGAAAACAGGATAAATAACGGATGATCGAACGGCACGCGTTCAAAAATGATGTCTGCTGGTGCATATTGCATCAACCAGGTCGACCAGTCGGTCACGCCATCGATTTTCTGCGATAATTTCACTTTCTCGCCATCATACGGCAC
>DASWYT010000125.1:0-7506 GCA_036404835.1 Alphaproteobacteria bacterium
GGATTTGACGATATCTGCCAAGGGAACTTCCTGACGGTGATTGCCGAAATGTTTGCTGTCAAACAGCCAGATGGTCTGTGGCGTGACTTTGACGAAAATCCAGTCCGGATTATAGGCATAGGGACTGTCGATTTTATCGCCATATGTCACAGAATTGGAATCAATCACACGGCGGAAATAAACTTCGAACGCCTGTTTTATAACAGCCTCGTCCTCGACGATTTTGGCCAGGCCGGAAATCTGCAATCCTGTGACATCACCGCTCGTATCCTGATCGGTCGCATAGATCGATAAGGCGATATCATGATTATCATCGATATTCTGCATGTGCCGCGATTTCGCCATCGACATGAAATAAAGATTGAACTCTTCATCCCAGGCGTAATAAACAGGGCTGGACCAGACGCCCGCCGGCCCATGCGTCGCCAGGCACAGATAATCCGTGCTCCTGAGACAATTTTCCACTAATTCAGACCAATTATGCATATTTGCATTTTAACTGATGGGATGGTAAAAACAACCACTCTCAAAAGGCTTTTTTTACCATGTCACGCACACTTTTGCTTTCGGTCCAGGATGCGCATATCGCTTATGCGGATAAAGTGCTGTTCGACAATCTGACCTTCCATATTCATGAAGGCGATAAAATCTGTTTATTGGGAAAAAATGGGGCCGGTAAAAGCACCCTGATGAATATCATCACCGGCCAGCGCGATCTAAACCATGGCATTTACTGGAAACTCCAGGGGGCCAAAGTCGGTTACCTGCCGCAGGACACCGTTTTCAAACCGGGCCAGACGGTCCGCGATTATGTTTTTGAACAACTGGCGGAAAGCGTTCATCATCCGGAAGAGGGGATCCAGGATTATCAGATCGAACGTATTCTCCAGCCTTTGGAGATCGACCCATCTCTGCCGATGGATGTGTTGTCCGGCGGGCAATTACGCCGTGCAGCCCTGGCACGGGCTTTGGTCGAAGAACCGGATATTCTGTTGCTCGACGAACCGACCAACCATCTAGACCTGAACATCATCGAATGGCTGGAACAATATATCAAAGCCTATCGCGGGGCCGTGGTCTGTATCAGCCATGACAAGAAATTCCTGGAGAATATGTCAGACCGCGTATTCTGGCTGGATCGCGGCCGGATGCGCGTCTGTCCGAAGGGTTTCCATTTCTTCGATGAATGGTCGACGATGCTGCTGGAGCAGGAAGCCCGCGAACTGCACAACCGCACAAAAGCCGTCGAGCAGGAAGTCGAATGGGCGTCCAAAGGCGTCAAGGCCCGTCGCAAGCGCAATGTCCGCCGTCTTGATGAAATGAAAGAAGCCCGCGCGCAATTGAAACTGGACCGCAATGCGTTCAACCGCATGATGGCGAAGATCGAATTGCCGATGCTGGAAAATGATCCGTCATCACAGGTCGTCGCCGAATTCTATAACGTCCATAAGCGTTTCGTCAGTGACAATCATGAAAAGACCGTGATGGACGGTTTTTCGATGCGGATCATGAAAGGCGACCGGATCGGCATTCTGGGCCGCAACGGGTCTGGCAAGACCAGTTTTATCAATTTGCTGCTGGGCGAGATCAAACCCGACCAGGGCACGGTCAAACTGGCCAAGCATCTCGAAGTATCCTATTTCGATCAGCAACGCCGTGATTTGAGAAACACCGACACACTGCAACAAACGCTGTGTCCCAATGGCGGGCAGTATATCGAAGTGATGGGCAAGAACCGTCATGTTTGCGGTTATCTGCGCGATTTCATGTTCGAGGCCACCGATGCCAACCGCCCGGTTTCGACCTTGTCCGGCGGCCAGAAAAACCGCCTGATGCTGTCCCGTATCCTGGCCAATCCGGGAAGCTTCCTGATCCTCGATGAACCGACCAATGATCTGGACATGGACACGCTGGATATGCTGGAAGAAATCCTGTCGCAGTATAAAGGCACGATGCTGATCGTCAGCCATGACCGCGATTTCCTCGACCAGACCGTCACGAAAATCCTGGCTTTTGAAGGCGACGGGAAGATCGAAGGTCACTTAGGCGGTTACACGGATTATCTCGAAACGAAGAAGAGCCAACAGCCCGAAACCGATAAAGGTAAAACTTTAAAAGTAAAATCTGAAGTCGTTCAGAATGTGGTTGAACCACGTAAAACGTCACAAAAATTATCCTACAAACTGCAATACGAACTGGATAATCTGCCCGCCAATATGGCGAAGCTGGAACAGGAAATCGTCGCGCTGGAAAAATTGCTGAATGATCCGGATTTATACATGACCAAGCCGGAGCAATTCGCCAAAGCCTCCCACCGCCTGACCCAGGCCAAACAAGACCTCCACGATTCCGAAATCCGCTGGATTGAACTGGATGAGATGGCGGGTAATATTGCGGTAGGGACTTAGGAGTAGGAAAATGGGTTTCCGCTACCGCAAAGGCTTCGGCGTTGCCAAATTGATCAAGCTGAATATCAGCAAGTCCGGCGTCAGCGTGTCGCTGGGCAAGAAGGGGTTTACCTATAATATCGGCCGCAAGGGTGTGCGCGGGACGATTGGCCTGCCCGGGTCCGGCCTGTCTTATAATGATTACCAATCTTATGACGATTTGAAGAAAGACCTGCGCGGCACGCCCGATGGTGTTGAACCCAGGAAGGAATCGAAATCGCATATCGTTATGTGGGTTATCCTACTGATCGTGATCGGCTTCCTGATCAAAACTTATTTCTTCCCTTAATCCACCATTGGATCAAACGTGAAAATTTACCTGAAAAACCTGTGGTCCCTGATCGTTCCGTACTGGCGGTCGAATGAAAAGCGTGTCGGTTTTTTATTGCTGGCCCTGATTATCGGCCTCAATCTGGGGGACGTGTATATCAGCGTCCTGCTCAACAAATGGAATAATGATTTCTACAATGCGCTGCAGGCCGTCGATAAAAAGGCCTTTCTGGCGGCTTTGGGTAAGTTTACCTATCTGGCTTTTTCCTCGATTCTGGTCGGGGTTTACAAACTTTATTTCAACCAGATGCTGCAGATACGCTGGCGCCGCTGGATGACGGGTGATTTTCTGGAACGCTGGCTGCGTCGCCAGAACCATTACCGCATCCGCCTGACCGGCCAGGCCTCCGACAACCCGGATCAGCGTATCAGCGAAGATGTCGACCAGTTTATCAGCCTGACACTGGGCCTGTCTTTGGGATTGCTCAGCGCCGTGGTCACGCTGTTTTCCTTCCTGTTCATCCTGTGGAGCCTGTCCGGCACATTGAAGTTCGCGCTGGGGTCACTGGGGATCGTGCATATTCCCGGCTATATGGTCTGGGCGGCGTTGTTGTATGCCATCGTTGGCACATGGATCACGGTGAAACTCGGCAAGCCGCTGATCGATCTGAATTTCCAGCAGCAACGCTATGAAGCCGATTTCCGTTATGCGCTGGTGCGTTTCCGCGAGAATAGCGAACCGATCGCGTTCTATAAGGGCGAAGCGCAGGAACAACTGATCTTCGGCACACGTTTCGGCCAGGTGGTCGATAATTACTGGCAGATCATGAAACGCCAGAAATTGCTCAATTGGGTAACATCAGGTTATTTCCAGATCGCGATCATCTTCCCGATCCTGGTCGCTGCACCACGTTTCTTTGCCAAGAAAATCCAGCTCGGTGGGTTGATGCAAACAGCCTCGGCCTTCCGTCAGGTACAGGAATCCTTTTCCTTTATCATCAGTGCCTATACCAGCATCGCCACCTGGCGCGCGGTGATTCAGCGTCTGAGCGGTTTCGAGGCGAATATCACCAAAGCGGAAGAGGTCGCCGAGCACCAGAAAATCGCCCAGCAGCAACAGGAATCACACGGTGAAAGCCTGGTTGCTTATCATCTGTCGGTTTACCTGCCGGATGGAAAATTGCTGTTGAACGATATCAATCTGACGCTGAACAAGGGTGATTCCCTGATGATCACCGGCCCGTCGGGGCGCGGCAAGAGCACCTTGATGCGCGCGTTAGCCGGTCTGTGGCCGTTCACCAAAGGCATGCTGCAATTGCCATCCAACAGCCATATGCTGTTCCTGCCACAAAAACCGTATCTGCCGCTGGGCACATTGCGCCAGGTTTTATCCTATCCGCTGGCACCGCTTTACAGCGATGATATTCTGGCCGAGATGCTGACGCTCTGCCAGCTGGGCCATCTGGTATCACAACTGGACGAAGCCTCCGACTGGTCGCATATGCTGTCGCCGGGCGAACAGCAACGCATAGCTTTTGCCCGTGCGTTATTGTCCAAACCTGATTTCATCTTCCTGGATGAGGCGACATCGGCACTGGACGAGCAATCAGAAGCATACTTCTACAATCTGCTCAAAACCCATCTGCCACAGCCGGGACTGATCAGCGTCAGCCATCGCACCAACCTGCAAAACTGGCACCAGCAGCTTCTGGATTTATCTTAAGCCACAGCTTTGCGATAAGTGACTTTTTCCATTTCACGGACTTCGACCGTGATGGAATCGATCTCAAGTTCTTTCAGCGCTTCAACCGTTGCATCTAAAATGGCGCTGGTGAGGGTTTCGCGTTGTTCCAACGTGCGACCCGTCAGGATGGCGATACTGATATGGACGAATGATCCATCCTGGCCTTTTTCACCGACCATGAAATTATCATAGGTGATTTCACGGGTCTTGATCGCATTGAGGTCGAACAACCCGACTTCCATCATCACCCCATGAATGATATCGACCAGATCAATATCATGTTCTATAAAATCATGGACCAGATTGTCCGAACGTTCGATAATCGCATGTGGCATTATTTCCTCCATCGTGCAGGCAGATTTTCCCATTTTCGTTTGAGCCAGGGCAGGCTCATATTCGATACCCAGTAACCTATCACAGGGATAAAAGCGGCGATATACCAGTTTTTCTGCGGCATCATAAAAGTCAGCAAAGTCGTGATATACGTCATGATCACAATCGCCAGGCGACGCATCAGACTGACTTCCCACGCCTTGTCTTTCGTCACCTGCAGATTGCGCAATTCAATCGCTTTGATGCGCGCATCGAAACTGGTTAGTTCCTCGCTCATGTCTTACTCCGTAATCAAATGATCAGGCAGGAAACCTTTGGCCTGGGCCTCGTAGAGACGGCGATAGAGGCCACCCTGCAACCCCAGCAATTCGCGGTGCGAACCTTGTTCCAGGATACGGCCATGACCCAGCACGATGATACGGTCAACCGACTGGATGGTCGAGAGACGGTGTGCGATGGCGATCATGGTGCGGCCTTTGGACGCTTCGGCGATGCCTTTCTGGATTTCCTCTTCGCTTTCACTGTCAAGCGCCGAGGTGGCTTCGTCAAGCAACAGGATAGGGGTATCGGCCAGGATCGCGCGGGCAATCGCCACACGCTGACGCTCACCACCGGATAATTTGATCCCGCGTTCACCGACGAACGTATCGTATTTCTTCGGGAAATGTTCGATCAGCCCGGCAATCTGCGCGGATTTCGCAGCGGCGATAATCTCGTCAATCGTCGAATCCGGTTTCGCATAGGCGATATTATCGGCCAGCGAGCGGTGGAACAGAACCGGGTCCTGTGGCACCAGCGCCATCGCCGCACGATAGGATGACAGATCCAGTTCGGCTATATTATGGCCATCGACAATGATCTGCCCTTGTTGCGCTTCATAAAAACGCTGCAGCAATTTCAGCACGGTGCTCTTGCCACCGCCGGACGGGCCGACCAGCGCAATCTTTTCGCCCGGATTAATCGTCAGGCTGAAATCGATCAGGGCCGGTTTGCTTTGCTCGTCATAGGCGAAATTGATCTTGTGGAATTCGATGCGGCCTTCCTTGATCGGCGACATTTTCGCATCGACCGGCGAGACGATCTTCGGAATACGGTTCGACCAGGCGACCACTTCTTCCATATCGTTGATCGCCGTGACGACCTTGTTCAGGTTGTTGCCGATATTGTCGAGATAATCACTCAAAACGCGCTGCGACATCAATACATAGATCATGTCACCGGCATTGAATTCACCCTGGGACCAGTACCAGCCGGCCATCACCAATGCACCGATACGACCGATATTGAGCATGACGTTCTGGAACAGGGACATGATATTCAGGCGAACCCACGCCGTTTCAGCCGATTTCTGCAAATCGTCACTGGCGGCTTTCAGGCGGTTTTCTTCGCGTTTTTCGGCACCGAAAGATTTCGTGATCGTATGACCGGTAAGGCTGTCGGCAACGGCACCACCCATCTTGCTGTCTTCCGCACTATACAGGCGGTTGGTTGGCAGCACGTATTTCTGGCTGACGATAATGCTGACCACCGTAAAGATCACCGCAAAAGCCAGGAAGAAATAGGCGATAGCGGGCGAGCGCTGGAACATCAGGATGACGGTCAGGAAAACCACGTAAATCGTCGGCCAGAATTCATAGCAAAGCTGGTCGAAGAAGGTGTGCGCCGCGCTGCGGCCCCGCTTGATCGCGGTAACCATCGAACCGACGAAATGGTTGGCGTGCCATTCCGTTTCAAAGGTGTGCAGTTTACTGGTCACTTCCCACGCTATCGCGGCCTGGACGCGGCTGTCCGTCTTGCAATTGATGAAATGCGCGGTCCGCGTAAAAACATGATAGAAAATGCTGACCAGGACCACCGCCACAATCGGCGGCAGGATGTCCATGAAACTGCGTGTTTCACCCGTGATGACGCGTCCGGAAACATCCACCAGCCATTGATAGACATACGGGTTGAGCAGGCTGGTCGTGCTGGCCAGCGTGATCGTCACATAGGCTGCGACCACCAGTTTTTTATAACGGCTAAAATACTCCCACATAAAGCGCATAACGTCTTTAAACGGGACATTGAGGGGTTCTTTCGCGGACATGACTACGCCTTCTGTCTTGGGCAGATTAGGGGGGATGGCTAGTTGTTGAGCGGTGAGAAACCTCACTCTAAAGGTTATTTATGACTTGTCGAGAAGAATTTGCCTTGCTAGAACAGACCCCAACGGAAGGGTGGTCGAGTGGTTTAAGGCACCGGTCTTGAAAACCGACGAGGTGAAAGCCTCCGTGGGTTCGAATCCCACCCCTTCCGCCAATTTATCAGGACAGGCCCAAGGCCTGTTTTGATAAATTGCAGAACGGGGATTGGGATAAGAACCCCGTTCGACGACAAGCGGCTTTGCCGCGCAGGCGCGGCGCAGTGCAGTGCAACGGAGCCAATCCTCCAAATATTCAATTATCTAAATATAAAAAACAACCTCACATTAATTGACATATACGCAAAAATTCCTTATATACTCAAACCGATAAATAAAGAAAAATCCTGGAGCTTCCCGTGATCTATCAAGACGGTATCGATTATAACATCACCATCAAAACACCAGATTTTCACTTGATACCGATGCGTACCGAGAGTGATTTCGATGTGCTGTTGGAATTGTGTCAGGATGAGCGTTTTACCTATCCTTATATTCATTTCAACAAGAGAACGATGCATCTTCCTCTTGAA
>DASWYT010000126.1:0-15634 GCA_036404835.1 Alphaproteobacteria bacterium
ATCGGTGCTGAGATCTCATTGTCCCAGCCGGTTGAAGGGATCATCGTTCCAGGCCATGAAAAGCCGCTGCTGACAGTGACCAACATCGCTTATGATGCTTTGTCCCAGAATTTCACGGCGACCGTTCTGGCCTCCCGTGACGGCAAGATCCTGAACAAGACACTGGTGGCCGGACTGGCGACGGAAATGACGGATGTCCCGGTTCTGACCGCACCCATCGAACGTGGCGCCATTATAGGCAATGCCGACGTTTCCACCGTGCGCATGCCGAAAAAATCCCTGCGCCTGGGAATCGTCGACCATCTGAACGATATCGTCGGCATGGCTGCCAAACGTAACCTGCGTGCGAATGAGACGCTGGACAAAGCCAGCCTCATGTCACCGGTTCTGGTGCGTCGTAACCAGATCGTGACGGTCACTTATAAAAACGGGCCGATTACCCTGTCCACAAAAGCCCGTGCCATGGCGAATGCCGCACGCGGTGAAACCGTCCAGCTGGAAAACCCGACCAGCAAGAAAATCATAGAAGCCGTCGTAACCGGACCACAACAAACCACTGTCCAGATGGACACCACCATCGTTATCAACGGCTAACATTGGGAAATATCAGGAGAAGATCATGACCCGTACCGCTAAACTCTTTCTAACCCTGCCGCTGCTGTTCAGCCTCACCGCTTGCGCCAGCTTCCAGGAACGTATGTCCGAAGTCGGACAACCGCCAAAATTCGCGGCCATTGAAAATCCGGTCGAACGTGCCGGTTACCAGCCGGTTTCCATGCCGATGCCACAAAAAGACCTGGAACTGCGCCAGGTCAATTCCCTGTGGACCAGCGGCCGTAAATCCTTCTTTAAAGATCAGCGTGCCGGCCAGATTGGCGATATCCTCACCGTCATGATCAATATTGCCGACCAGGCCCGCCTGAAAAACAAAACCGAACGCAAACGTGACGCCAGCGATGATATGGATGTTCCTGGCCTGGTTGGTCTGGAATCCACCGTGATCGATCTGTTACCGAACAAGACGAACCTGAACAATGTTCTAAGCACCGCCAGCGCCACCGAGACCAAAGGTGACGGCAAGATCGAACGTGACGAACGGATCGACCTGAAAGTTGCCGCCGTCATTACCCAGATCCTGCCGAACGGCAACATGGTCATCAACGGCAAGCAGGAAGTGCGCGTCAATAACGAAATGCGCCAATTGACCATCGATGGTGTGATCCGTCCGGAAGACATCGCCGTCAATAACAGCATTTCCTATGAGAAGATTGCCGAAGCCCGTATCGCTTACGGTGGCCGCGGTATCATCTCCGATGTCCAGAAGCCTCGCTATGGACAGGAAGTCATGGATATCATCATGCCTTTCTAAGGCCTGACCTTCTCCCGAAATCCAAGGAACACAGAGATTTAGTCTCTGTGTTCTTTTTTGAAAAGAGTATTTTTCTCCGCTTTTTAAGACTTTATTTGGCAAGATCCCCTAGGATACAAGAATGGCTGAAAAGAAAACCGAAGATACGAAAAAACGTCCTATTATCATCAAAAAGGTGAAAAAGGTCGTTGGCGGCGGGCACCATGGCGGTGCCTGGAAAGTCGCCTATGCCGACTTCGTGACCGCGATGATGGCCTTCTTCCTGCTTTTATGGCTGTTGAACGTGGCTACACAGGAACAGCTCAATGGTATTGCCGATTATTTCCGCCCGACCCTCGCCTCAGTCTCCCAGTCCGGTGCCGGTGGTGTGATGGGCGGTGTCAGCGCCGTAACCGAAGGCGCCATGCGCACGGAACTGGTCAATGATATTACCGATACGATTCCATCCACGATTGTCGATGATGACAGCCAGTCGCCCGATGACGAAGAAGCAGATGAACAGGGCAAGAAAAAACTGTCCCAGAGCGAATTTGAAAAAATGAAGGCCGCCGAAGAAGAGAAAAACTTCGAAGACGCGAAAAAAGAACTGATGAGCGCCATCGAAAATGATGCACAGCTGAAAGAACTGGCCAAGAACCTGATCGTCGACATGACACCGGAAGGCCTGCGTATCCAGATCGTCGACCAGCAGGGTAAATCCATGTTCCCGCTGGGCAGTGCCAAGATGTATGACGAAACTTACATGCTGATCTCCAAGGTCGCACAGGTTGTCGCCAAACTGCCGAACCGTGTCTCGATCAACGGCCATACGGACAGTGTCCCTTACGGTACGAACGCCACTTATAATAACTGGGATTTGTCGTCTGAACGCGCCAATGCCTCACGCCGCGCCCTCGTCGCTTCTGGCCTCGATGCTGCGCGTATTGCAAATGTGTCCGGCAAGGCCGAGATCGACCCGCTCTTCCCGAAAGACACGACCAATCCGCAGAACCGCCGGATTTCGATTATCCTGATGCGCCAGCACCCGACCGGTGGTACCCCGGCGCCTCAGAATGTCAATCAGCTGCGTGAAACCAGTACCAACCCGAATTACAACCAGCCCTTCCGGGCGCGTGTCCCGGCGGATATCCCGTAATTCTACATCCAGCCTTTGCGCTTGAACCAGATATAAATCGCACCAAAGACCGCGACCATTAATCCCAGGCAGAAATAATAGCCATACTTCCAGGTCAGCTCCGGCATGAAATGGAAGTTCATGCCATAGACACCGACGATAAAGGTCAGCGGCAGGAAAAAGGCCGAGAAGATCGTCAGAACCCGCATCACCTCATCGGCACGCTGGGATTGCAGCGACAGGTAAATTTCCAGCAGATGCGTCATCGCATCTTCCATCTGATCGTATAAAGTCAGGGCTTTTGTCTCCAGATCGACCGTATCCTGGACCGTGGCGGTCAATGTGCTGTTACGGCCAACCGCATTGATCACATCTTTCGTCAGGACCAGAATACGCCGGGCAGAGGAACATTGGCGTTTCAGATAGTATAATGTTTTCAGGACATCCGGCGCCTTGCTGTTGAGGAAGATTTCGTCTTCACACTCTTCCATCTCACGCGTCAGGTGATGGGCCGGTTCGATATAGCTCTCCACCACAGCACGGATGATCTGCAGTGCCAGTTCCGTCGTGGTCGGGCAGAATGTCTCGTCGTCATTCTCTTGCTTGACCAGTTCGATCACCGGTTGTGGCTGGCGATGCACGGTGATCAGGAAATCCCTGGCGTAAAAAATAGCGACCTTGCTGCTGAGATCCTGGATCGTGTCGGATTTCTTGTCTTTCTTCGGATTATAAATCCGGACGATGGCAAAGTTGACACTGCCCATCGCTTCGAATTTCGGCAAATGATCCGGCTCCAGACAATCTTCTACCGCCGTTTCCTGAAGACCGTAACGGCGTGCAATATCCTCCAGCTCCTCCTCGGTCGGGTTGGTGACATCCAGCCACTCAAACCCGCATGTCGACTTGTCGATGAGAAGCTTGTGCATAGAGGTTACATGTTCTTATAGAATTTGACGCATTTATCATCGCAGCGTTTATATTCCGCCACAATCTTGATCCATTCCGGATTTCTGAAGATCGTATCGATCTTGGCGAATGTGCTTTCATCCAGCTTGGGAAACACGCCGACATATTCCGACCGGCCAACATTGTCCGGGAAATAGATTTTGTTCATTTTGTCATTCTGGGCGTTCAGGCCAATCAATGTCCCGTTCTCACCGACAATCCTGTATTGTACCATAGCCCAGGCCGGCTCCGCCTGATCCATATCCATCCGCGCCAGCATATACGTCTTTTCGCCACGGCGCAGGGTTCTGATATCGGCGATCTTGACATTATCTTCGTCAAAAGCTTCCAGGAAACCACCTTTGTCATTGCTGCGAATAATAATCAAATCGGAATTATTCGATCGGACCCAGCCACTGACCAGCCGTTTATCCATCTCTGCCTTGTCCCAGTACCCATTTTCGCTACCGACTTCGATGCAACCTTGCAAATATAAGCTTGCCAGCAACACAAAGACAAAAGATATCCGTTTGAGCATGATCGTCTCTTTTCCGTGGGACAGGGTCTAATCCTTAAGGTTTATCTAGAGCGATAATACCCTGTTGTCAAAGGATTATTATGGTCATATCAGGCAAACGCAGGAATTGCGCTTCTCCTGCGTATATAAGGGTAAGACCACTTCGCAGGAGTTGAATAGAATGACCACCAAACTGACTTATCTCGCTACCACCGCCCTTCTCTTATTGGGAACCGGTGCCGCGCATGCAGATCCGTTCTGCCGTGAATTTACCAGCAATGTCAATGTCGGCGGCCGCCTGCAACAAGGTGTCGGTACAGCCTGTCTGAACCCGGACGGGTCCTGGCAGATCGTTTCAGGCGACAATGCCGGTTCCACTTTCTATGATAATGGCCCGGACGGTTTCGGCTCGAACAATGTGACCTATGTCCAGCCCGCCACGCCGGTTTATTATCAACAACCGCAAGTCAATTACGTGATGCGTGACCGTGTCTATGTACCGTCATCGACGCTGATCATTACGAACAACCGTTATCGTCCGGTCTATCGTCCATATCGCGTGTCATCTTATAATTACCGCCCATGGGGTGGCTGGGATCATGGCCGCAGACGTGGCCCTGACCGTCATGACCGTGATGATCACCGTGGCGGTGGCGGACGCGGCCATCATTAACTGGTTAAAAAACCCGCCTGAACCGGCGGGTTTTCTTTTAAGCGTATTGCTGAAAGGATGGGCGTTTTTGCGGTGGTAAAGCTGTCATGCACCACACATCAATATGGTCCTTCGGCAAAGACATATCTTTCATGCGAGAGCCCGTATTTTCATCCTGGTATCCCATCTTTTGATAAAAACCCTCTGCCTTATCATAGGTGCAAAGATCCACCCTGTTTACGTGGGGATTCAATATAACCATCTTTTTATGCAAGACCTGGCCAACATTCATTTTTTTATTATTTAATAAAATACCATGATTAACCACATACAGGTCTTTGACACTGATCTGGTTATTTATATTGCGATACATGATATAACCCACGGCCGCACCATTCACGGATGCAATGATCGCATGTGTGCGCACGTTGTGATCATTCTCATCACCATTATCGAGTTCATAACGGAAATCTTCATCTTGTTTCGTGACCCATCTTTTACGCTTGGATTCTTCCATGCGCTCGCCATATATATTTCCCTCAAGTGATTGCATCCGTATCTCGGCTATAACAGGTGCATCGACATGCGTTGCATAACGGAATTGCAACTGAGGCTTTTTATGATCAGTCATATCTTATAATCCAAAATCAGGGGGTACCCATGAACGGGCATCGTGCATTGAAGAGGCTTTTATCGCACCTTCAATTACCTCAAAGCATTATACATATTATAAGATAAAATACAAGATAAAACTGGTCGGACTGGCGGGATTCGAACCCACGGCCTTCTGCCCCCCAGGCAGACGCGCTACCAGGCTGCGCTACAATCCGTATGGGGGAAATTAACAAAAAAAGCCGGACTCTGTCCAGAGAATGGGCCTCAATTATACGTCAAGCCGCCGTTAAATGATGCTGCCGCTGTCTTTTCTGCCGCAATCTCTGTAAATTTTCACCATATAAATGCATGATCTCCGTTTGGGGTTCAGCTTCAACAAACCCCATCTTTTGATAAAACTTAATGGCCTCTTTCTTAGTCTGAAGGGTGATGTGAGAAATGTGAGGCTCCATGGCGCATATTTTTTCCAGCAGCCTTCCCCCAACACGTTGTTTTTTTGATCCCAGACTATACAAATCATCTATCACGATCATATGGGTACCCGTACCCTGGTTATTAAATTTAGTATGATAGAGAGCGTAACCTAATAGAGTATCGTGATCCTTTGCCACGATCACTTTGTAATTTTTCTGTTGCAACATCTCTTTTGTATCGTTGTAAAGATAGCCCAATATCTCCTGACGCATGTCATCAGAACGGTAAGTGTCGCCGTTTTTCTCTACACCGGCACGTATCTTGAGCCGGCAGAGTGCATCTATGTCAGGGTGACGGGGACATCGAAATTCAAGCATTTCAAGATCTCATAAGGATTTATTTATTATGAAAATAAATACTCCAAAATGCAACAAAAATATATTTATTTTTAAAAATTAATAACCGTATTTGGCGATTTCAACACGGACGCGCAGTTCGATGTCATCGATGATGCTGAGCAATTGCGGGTCGTCAATGCTCAGGCGGCGCTGTTCCAGACGGTAGGAGATTTGCTGGAGCTGGTTGATCGTATAATTCCCCATCAACAGGCCGACCCGCAAATTATCCAGTTCATCCAGCAAATCGTCGCCATAGGCAATGGCCCGCTGGCGGTTTTCCCGCTCGGTCGCCTGCTCATTGGCCTGGATGGATAATAAGGTGCTGATCGCCCCTGTTCCCAGGGCCGGAGTCACGCCTTCGACCGCGCCAGCCTCTTCCGATAGCAAATCGGCAAAGCTGCTGCCCCCGACAGAGCCGGCTTTTTTGGCTTTGTCGGTTTTTCCTACGGCGCCTGTGCGCCCGGGTCCATCTATACGTGTCATACGCTTATTTTAACGCATTTTCCTAAAGCAGCGCAATCGGCAAGATTTGCCCATGTCGTTGGCAGGGCAAACTGGCATGAAAACTGCATTAATCGAGGGGTAATGACCGGGCTACCCATGCCCGAACCCACCGGAGAAGAATGATGCCAGTCCTTGCCAAACGCAAAATACTTGCCCGTGAAGTCCGACAGACCTTGCGCGATATGGGCCTTTTCGGCCTTATAGCCTTGATCTTAATGGCTTTTTCGACCCTGCCAGTGCATGCAGCGACCAGCCGTATCAAAGATATCGTCGCAGTCGAGGGCGTTCGTGACAACTTGCTGGTCGGGTATGGTCTGGTTGTCGGTTTGAATGGCACGGGTGACAGTATCAAGAACTCGCCTTTCACCGAACAGAGCCTGATCGGTATGCTGGAACGTCTGGGCGTCAATGTCCGCGACCAGCAATTCAAAACCAATAACGTGGCAGCCGTCATGGTTACCGCCACATTGAAACCATTCGTCACCCAGGGTGAACGGATCGATATTTCCATTTCCGCCTTAGGCGATGCATCCGACCTGAAAGGCGGTACCTTATTGGTGACGCCGTTACTCGGTGCGGATGGCGAAGTCTATGCGGTCGGTCAGGGGCCCGTCGCCACCGGCGCGATTGTCGCCCAGGGCCAGGCTGAATCCGTCACCCAGAACGTTCCGACCAGCGGCCGTATTTCCAACGGTGCCATCGTCGAACGCGAAATCGATTTTGCCCTGAATGATCTGAGCAAAGTGCGCCTGTCGCTGCGCAATCCTGATTTCACGACCGCCAAACGCATTGCCGAAACGATCAACCGCAGCAAGAGCAACAACATGGCGGTTGCCACCGATCCATCCACCGTCCATCTGACATTGCCATCCAATTATAAAGGCAAGATGTTCGATCTGATCACCGATATCGAGCAATTACAGGTCAGCCCGGATACGGTTGCCCGCATTGTCGTCGATGAAAAATCCGGTGTGATCGTCATGGGTGACAATGTCCGCATCTCTGAAGTGGCCATTGCACAAGGTAACCTGACCATCCGCATCACCGAAACACCACAAGTGTCCCAGCCGCAACCTTTCAGCACCGGTGGTACAACGCAGGTCGTTCCACGGTCGAACATTACGGTTGACCAGAATGCCGACAGCAAAATCACCGTCCTGCCCGCCGGCGTCACGATCCAGGAACTGGTTTCCAGCCTGAATGCCCTGGGTGTGGGTCCACGCGATATCATCACCATCCTGCAATCCATCAAAGCATCCGGTGCGTTGCAGGCCGATATTGAGGTGATTTAATGAGTGATCTCGACGCCATCAGCGCCCTGCCGCAGCAAGCCTCCAACTATACACGCAAGATTGAGAAACAGCGTGAATGGGGTGCCAGCCTGCCGGCCAAAGACCGCAAGCAAATTCACGACGCCGCCCAAAAGTTTGAATCGATGTATGTCAGTGAGATGATGAACTATATGTTCAGCGAAACCGACATGAGCCAGACGGAATTTGGCGGCGGACCGGGCGAGAAAATGTACCAGTCCCTGCTGGTCAATGAATACGGCAAGAACCTGGCTTCTTCCGGTCAGGCCGGGATTGCCCCGATCCTGGAACGCGAGATGCTGAAATTACAGGAACTGCAACGCAACCCACGTCTGGCCAGCCCGACATCAACATTGCATTCCGCAAATAAATTAAACGATCCAACCGACTTAGACACCCAAACCACAGAGGCCAACCATGAGCGCGCACAATCTCTCCAATGATGTAACCCATATGCTGGCCGCTATGCAGGCTTTTAGCGGTGTGCTGCATGCCGAAACCATTGCGTTGCAGGCACGCGACATGAATACGGTGACACAGCTCTTCCCGCAAAAACGTGAATTCGCCCAGATGTATCATGATGCAATGCTGCGTGTGGATGACCAGCGCTCCGCATTGAAATCACTGGAACCGTCCCTGAAAGAAAGGCTGAAAGCGGCTTATGCCCATTTCAACGAAATCGTCCGCCAGAACCGTCTCGCTCTCAACAGCGCCAAGGAAGTGGCTGAACGTATCGTTGAACTGGTGATGGACGCCGCCCGCCGCACCGTCATGGACGGCCCAAGCTATACACGCGCCGGCAGCAATGCATTGGCCTATGATGTGCCGGTCCATTATAAGCTGAATGAAGTGCTTTAAACTCACATCACTATCTCCCAAAGTCGTCATCCCGGAAAATGCGCAAGCATTTATCCGGGATCTCACTTTATAAGGATTTAAGGGAGATCCCGGATCTTCGCTTCGCTGCGTCCGGGATGACGACAGAAGTAGGGCTGTGCCCTGCGTAGCTTTAGCGAAGCAGGGTTTTACATGCTCCCATTTTGGCCTATATTACAGCCAAACGGAGAGTATCATGATCAAAAAACCTTTATTATTGTGCATTTTAGATGGTTGGGGCCTGAGCGATGTGACGGATCACAACGCGGTCGCCCTCGCCCATACGCCGAATTTCGATTATCTGTGGCACACCTGGCCGAAGACCCAACTGAAAGCCGATAGTGAAGCGGTCGGCCTGCCCGACGGCCAGTTCGGCAATTCCGAGGTCGGCCATATCAATATCGGCGCAGGTCGCACCGTGATGCAGGAACTGCCGCGCATCAACAAAGCCGTGCGCGAGAATACGATTGCATCCGAAGCTGCCATCAAAAACCTGATCGCCACGCAAAAGCAAAATGGCGGTGCCGTGCATGTGATGGGTCTGGTGTCCAGCGGCGGCGTCCATGCGCACCGCGACCATATCGCTGCGTTGGTCAATATCCTGGATCAGAACGGGATCAAAACAAAAATCCACGTCTTTACCGATGGCCGCGACATGCCGCCATCCAGCGCCATGGAAGAGCTTGAGCATTTCATGGCCGCTATCGGCAATTGCAAACATGCCACCATCGCGACGGTCAGTGGCCGTTACTATGCGATGGATCGCGACAATCGTTGGGACCGTGTCGAAAAAGCCTGGTCCGCCATTGTGCGCGGCACAGGTGACAAACATACCTCCGCCGTCGATGTGATCCGTCATAACTATGATAACAGCATCACCGATGAATTCATTATCCCGGCCGTGATCGGCGATTATGCCGGTCTGGACAAAGACGATGCATTGCTGATGGTCAATTTCCGCACGGACCGTGCGCGTGAAATATTGCGCGCCCTGCTTATCCCGACCTTTGACGGTTTTGACCGTGGTGCCTATACGGCCCCGTCCCTGGCTGTGGGCATGGTGGATTACGCCGATGATATCAACCCGTTCATGCAATCAGTCTTTGCACCGCAAAACCTGTCTGAATTGTTTGGCGAAGTGATCAGCCGCAACGGCCTGAAACAATTGCGCATGGCGGAAACGGAAAAATACCCGCATGTGACATTCTTCTTCAACAACCAGATCGAAACGCCGTATGAAGGCGAAGACCGTATCGTGGTGCCGTCACCGAAAGTGGCGACCTATGATCTCCAGCCGGAAATGTCGTCCGTTGAACTGACGGCAAAAACCGTCGAAGCGATCAAGGCGTTGAACCATGATGTGATTATCCTGAACTTCGCCAACCCGGATATGGTCGGCCATAGTGGTATTCTGGAAGCGGCAATAAAAGCCGTTGAAGCCGTCGATTTCGGCCTGGGCCAGATCATCAAGGCTCTGGAAGAAGTGAATGGTGCCGCCATTATCATTGCCGACCATGGCAATGCCGAGCAGATGATCGATCCGGTGACGCGCGAACCGCACACGGCGCACACCACCAATCCGGTGCCATGCATCCTGTTTAATGCTGCGGCCGAGATGAAATTGCGTGATGGTGGCAAGCTGGCCGATGTGGCGCCGACGATGTTGCAATTGCTTCATATCGACCAGCCGGCGGCGATGACGGGAGAAAGCCTGATCGTAACGGATTAGGTATATTCTGCGCGGAAAGGCTTGATAGCGTATTTTTTGTGCAGATTGACGCCGTCTTCCGTATTCTTCCGCGACCATTCAAAACGTTCATCCAGACCGGGAAATAATCCGGTCAGGGATTTTGCTTTGGCATGCTGCAATTCATCCGGCCAGTCCTGTTCCTCGGCATCTTTCCGCATGGCGATGAACATATCCTGATTGGAGAAATAAGGCATGGCCAGATCGGCGAAGCGGTCACTGGAGCGGATCATGTCTTTATGTGACAGGCTTTTTTGGATATTGTTTGCATTCACAAAATAATAGGCAGACGCCAGCGCAACACTTCCGATGAAACCATAGAGTATATTCTCGGGCTGCACGGGCAGATAAGAAAGAGCTTCTTTATAAATCACCATCCCGGATACCAGATAGGTCGCCGCGCCTTTCCACATCATATCCGTGGATTCAATGTTTCTTTTCTCTGCTCTCTTGCTGTTTTCAAAATAATGACGCGCGATGATATGCAGCGCCTCTTTGGCAAGCGTCTGGTTCTTTTGCTTTTTTAAAAATTTATGTTCGTAAGGATGGTCAAATACGCGTTGCGCTCTGTCCTCCCTGTCTTCCACAGAAACAACTCTCTGCCTGGTCTTATATTGGATCGCATAGTTGGATGTACTCAGATATTCGGGGAAATCGTCACCCACGCCGAATTCAGCGGCATTCTCCGGCGTAATATTGTCGTGCAGATACCCTATCGTCTTCTCAAACATGCTGAGAAAACGCATATAATCTTCTTCATTCCGGTACTCTTCCATATCATACATGCGTATGCACCCGAACTGACGGCCGATAAGGCTTTGCTTCTTTTATAACCGGCATTCCATTTCCCTAGAAATACCCTGTAAAGAGTTACCATTACACGAAACAATATGTCAATATAATGCGCGAACTGATTGCCGTGCATCGGGCCACAGAGGCCGATTGCAACCAAAAGGAGAAAGTCAACCCTTGATAAAAAAAGTGCAAATAGATTCCATAACGATTCTGTCAACCCCTTGACCGACTCCAAAGGTCAAAAAAATGCCCGATTCGGGCAAAAAACAATCGGATTTTTATAATTGAGAATTATTATCACTAAACCAACAGTTTAATTTAACACATGTTAATATGTTATAAAACATGGATTTATATACGAATTCTTCACCTTCTCCGCACCCTTGCAAACCCTTTGAAATTACAGTGTTTTTTTGTTATACTGGATGCGTCCACGAGGGAGGATATCATGTCTGCTTTAAATAAATTCAAATCCACCGCTTCATTATTTGCACTGGGTGCAATGATGTTGGCCAATACTTCTTGCGATAAGCCTGGTGCTGAGCCAGGAACACCTGGTGGAAATGGCGGCGGCAACGAGCAGAACACTATCGTTCAGAATGTCTCTGTCGGCGCTAACCAAAAAGCTGATTATATTGATTACGATGCTCTTAAAGATGAATTTAAAGTCAAGCAGACCATTGCTGCGGGCAAAGCGACTATTGTCTTCAAAATTGTTGATAAGAGTGACATGACAGCTCCCGCACTAGATTCAATAGGCACAACTTCCAATGGTTCTGTACTGGATCCAAATATGATTGACGTAGATGCCGCAACAAAAGGTTCCGAATATACGTTCATTAAACACCGTAACAACAGCACTACCTTGCCGTTGAACATTTCTATTCCTGGCAACTATATTGGTGAAGCACCAGCCACAGTAGAAGGCAAGAAAACTTTTGTAAAAAAAGTACCAGATGCTAGTTTCCCGGGTGTTATCAAAACAAATATCTTGAATGGTGCAAAGAGTGCACGTGAAAATGCTCAAGACTTGGTAGAGAAACTTCAGGCTGTTAAACGCGGTGAGAAAAAACTGCAACTGGTTGGTCAGACAGCCAATGGCTATGATGGAACTTTTGTATATGGTAGCACAAATAGTCCGGGTACTGCTTTTACAATTGGCAAGATATCTGCCAAACCGTAGTCTAAAGCACAAAAAATTTGAAAGCCGCCTTTTAAGGCGGCTTTTTTTTATAAGAAAAGTATAAGTCTAGTAACTTGCTGCAGCTGGATAGCTTCTTGATCTAACACGTTGGCAAACTTCTTCAGGGTCCGGCTTGCCTCTAGTATTCAACTCTTCAAAAGCCTCTATGAAAGCCTTTTTATAACCATCGTCCTCATCAACAGGAATCATTTTGACATTACCTTCACGAGGACATGCCAACAACTCTGGATCACCCAAGTTCAAGATAAACACCTTCAAATTCGGATAGTTTGCCTTGATATAATCAACTACGCTTGGATAATTTGTTGTTCCGTATTGAGTAATACAATTTTTCCAATTGTTTCGCAATCTGCCATCTTCGTCATAGTATGTTCTAATATTTCTACATACATCTGGATTTTCGTCTGGTGTATCACATTTATATTGTCCATCCATTTCTTCAAACATATCTAATACATCCACTGGATCTACATCAGCATTATTTTCTGTTAAACCTATAGCTCTACAGAAATCGCCAGCATCACTGCTACTCATACTAGAGCTTGGATAATCACCACATAATGAACCATAAGGACGACCATAACTGGCCTTAAATCCAGAATCCCGTGCCCCATCTGTTTGTGCCCCATCCGTAAAATAAAGCAGAATTCCTTTATCATCAGGGTCAAATTCTTCCAGTGCCATTCGTGTAGCCTCCATCAAGGGCGTATCAGCATCCGCTCGCCCACTGTTTACAAGCATCTCATTACGAATTCCGTCCAATTGTTTGGCATGGTCGCACGTATCACTGGTAACAGTATCACATAATTCTCTTTTCGAAATGAGTTTACGTGGTGGTGGCTGTGGTGATGTAGGGCTTCTATCAACATATTCCGTATAACTGACCTCACTGCCCGGCGGAATATAATTGACAGCAACCTGTAACTGTTCTTCTGCAATTTTCAGTTTTGTATCCGTATAAGAACAAGAACCATTAATCGGGTTAGAACATGGCAAAACACAGGTACCCGGTACGCATGTTCCCTGATTAGCCCCGCCACCCGGTGAACAAAAACCGATCTGGTTTGTGATCGATTGACCGCATGTCTCTTTATTATTGATTGCTCTTACCATGATTGCATTTAAAGTACCGCTGCTACGATCAATCAGATAATCACTCAAAACACCTTCGATTACTCGTCCGTCTGATGGATATTCGCCACGTGCATTGTCATCCAACAACCCACATGCTGCTACCTGGTCGGTAAAAATGTCTCCCAGACTAGCCCGGCAATCCATGCGATTACTTGATGTTGTACTTGTTGAAAGTTTCATACTGCCTGATCGGTCAAACACGATACCCAATTTGATAGGACTTGGTGGGTATTCGCAGGCCTGACCAGCCAGTTTACAGCCATCAATCTCTTTCTTCATGTCCGGTTGCATGGTTGCTTCCAAACGAGACGAGAAAGTAGGATTGCTCATACCCTGTAATGCATAACGGGAGATCTTATAACCTTCTGCGGCTGCACGGGCTCTTGTCTCGGTATTAGCATTACCAACAATACCAAAAATACTCCATGGAATCGTACTTGGCGTCCATGAACCTGCTGGTGCTGTACCTAACTGTAAGGCCAAAGGCTTCGTCATATAGTTTGATTCACGGAGTGTCAGGTTTCCGTAAAAAGGTCTTGGACAAAAATATGTTTCTTCTTTCGCTGGAGCGCGGCAACGTGCGCCTACATACCCGATCTTATAAACTGTCTGCGCCAGTTTCATCGGTGTCTGTACGCCGTTCACCACTTTGATCAGGCGGCAGGCGCGGACCTGGTAGCCGGCGATCAGGTCGCCTGTCCAGCCCTGGCCGCAGCTGCGGTTGCCCAGGATGGCGCCGGTTTTCGCTGCATTCGGTGTTTCGCTGATGACCTTGCCATTGGCATCGACCTGCATCGGCACAATCGGGTTGATCACATATTGTTCAGGGACCGGTTGCGGGTCGCAACGCAGGAACGTGCCACTTGGGACATTCACGTTCGGATTATACGGTTTGGTATCACAGGAATTCGTGCCATTGGCATTGCGGCGGCATTTGAAAGTGTAATATTGGCCGCTGCCATTATCCAGCAGCTCTTTGATATTATCGACATTCATCTGGATGGTGTTGTCGGCCTGCGGACTTAAACCGGCATTCGGGTCGCGGCAGGATGCGTCGATCTCCTCCGTCGTCGGTGTCAATGTCTGGCCATCCGGCGGATCGCAATCCCAGGTTTTTTCAATGCGCTTGATGGTGTTCTCGGACTTGCCGCCGAATTTCTTACTGGCCAGGTCGATCACGCCCTCTTCCGGCGTCACGCTGCTTTCATCCGTGATCAGGCGGCAATGTTGCTCACGTTTCACCACGCCCTGATAAGGCGCCGGACATGGAATGGTAATATCGCGGTAAACGCTTGGCCAGGTTGTCTTTTTAGCATCCGGGATCAATGTGCCGATAGCGCCTTCATATTTAAAGCCTGCGGCAAAGATCGGTGAAAACGGTATCGCATCCGTCAGCGTCGGCATACATTCCGCATCCTCGGCCAGTTTGGGATACTGGACCCCGCCTTTGCCATCGACCAGGCCAACCGCCTCACCGCCAAAACGTTCGGACAAGACCTTGGCCATCGTCCCCGAAGTCGTTTTCAGCGCGGGAATGCCTTTCGGCTGGGCTACAAAATAAGCCACCGCGCTCAGCTTGCGCTGGGAATGGTCATCGGGCAGATCGTCGCCCGGCACAAAGGAACAGGTCGCAACCTTGATCCCTGCGGGCATTGTCGGCTTGGGATTATCCTCGTCCGGTACCGTATACAGAGTTGTTACACCCAGATCGTCCAGCGGCGAGCGGCGCACCAGATTGCCCGCCACCAGATAGGCCGACATATCGTTAGCCGCCTGCACGAGGCTCAGGCCCGTATTCTCGATAGAGGTTCGTTGATTGATATTATTGTATTTTTTGGCAACTTCTTCTTCGCCAGGCAAACAGCCACTCAGGCATAATGCGGCCGCCATGCCCAGCATAGCCACCGACCTCTTCAGCGAAAAAGGTAATAATCTCTTCATATTTCCTTTTATTATAACCGCAATTCCTGTCCGATTTCTTAAAAGAATTTTCGATATTTAGAAAAATGCAATAATAAAATCGTACAATAAATGTATGTT
>DASWYT010000127.1:0-3614 GCA_036404835.1 Alphaproteobacteria bacterium
TCCGGATCCAATTCGAGATCGACCTGCGCCTGTTTGGCGAGTTCATAGAAAATATCGCGGATCGGCACGTCCTGGTTGACGGTGACGCTGACCAATGGTTGTGGCAAAATGTCACGCTGCTCTTCAGATACAACCGGAGCCAGATCAAGCGCAGCGCCACGGCCTTCTTTTTTCGGAACAGGGCGTGGTGCGAGAGCCTTGTTATAATCATTGGATGTCAAATTCATGTCGCGATCGACATATGTTTTCTCTTCGACACTCTTGCCTGCATCGCGCCATGTATAATTGCGGCAACCTGCAACCGTGAACACCAGTGAAACAATCAACAAACAACGTATGGCGTGCGACATGTGAATTCCTCTAACCCATAATTCAAACTTTATAAGACCCGATAAATCCTGCTTAATGGTTAACGCCATTTTGCCCCGAAATTATCAGCCACCCTGTCCTTCTTGATCTGCAGATCCATATCGACCGGCATATCCGCCTCGGCCAAAGCCGTTTGCTCGCTGATAATACCTTCTTTATAGAGCCTGAGCAATGTCTGATCAAAGGTTACCATACCAATTGCATTGTTTTGGCCGATGACTTCCCGGATCTTGGCGGTCTCCCCCCGGAGGATCAGCTCACGGATATAGCCTTCATTCAGCATGACCTCATAAGCCAGGACCCGGCCACCCTTGACCGCAGGCACCAGGCGTTGGGAAATAATGGCGCGGACGTTCAGGGCCAGGTTCAGGCGGACCTGCGGGATATGGACCTGGTCGAAGAAATTCAGAATACGCTCGATCGCCTGATAGGCGTTGTTGGCGTGAATGGTTGTAAGACATAAGTGGCCCGTCTCGGCGGCCACCAGAGCCTGTTCCATAACATAACGGTCACGCACCTCACCCACCATGATCACATCCGGCTTCTGGCGGAAGGCGTTCTTCAGGGCGACGTGGTAATTATCCGTATCGACGCCGATCTCACGCTGGGAGATAATGCTTTTCTCATGGGAATGCAGATATTCGATCGGGTCTTCAATGGTGATGATGTGGCTCGACGTCGTCCGGTTGCGATAATTGATCATCGAGGCCAGCGTCGTGGATTTACCGGAACCGGTCATCCCGCAGATAATGACAATCCCGCGTTTGAGCATGACCAGCTCACGCAGATCTTCACGCAGGCCTAAGCCGGTAAATTCGGGAATATCGCGCTTGATCGCACGAAACACCAATGTTGCCGACTGGCGCTGATGCATGATGTTGACACGGAAACGACCGACATCCTTGACGCCCAAAGAGAAGTTCATCTCATGGCGGACTTCGAATTCACGGTGCTGCTGCTCGGACAGAATGCTTTTGACGATGCGGTTAATGTCATCCACCGACAATTCCGGACTATCGGGAATGCCCTGCATGATATCATTGACACGCAAGATCGGCGGCTGATTGACGGTCAGATACATATCGGACGCATCGCGCTGGCTCATCGCCTCTAAGAGCGGTAATAAAAGTGGATCCATCAGAATGAATATCCTGTCTCAGTGGGTTTATCATCCCGGGCAATCTCCGGACTGCTGGATGGCGCAGGACGCTGGTTCTGCGATGGTGCGGTTGGATCCACACTGTTTGTTGCGACCGACACACGGGTGCGGTCATCGTCTTTATTATTATTTTTCGCCCGTATTTTTTCAATATTGGACAATTCCGCCTCTTCCAGATGCGTATCGGCTGCTTTCAGCAGGACACGGTTGGCCTCTTCGCTGGTAATGGCGCCGCTCGCTTTGAGGGCTTTCACGGAATCATCCATCGTCTGCATGCCAGCGCGCATGCCGACCTGGATCATGGAGTAAATCTGGGCGACCTGGTTCTCACGAATCAGGTTACGGACCGCATTGGTGCCGACCAGGATTTCATGCGCGGCCACACGGCCGCTGCCATCGGCGCGTTTCAACAATGTCTGGGTCACGACGGCCTGCAGCGAGTTAGACAACATCGCGCGGACCATTTCTTTTTCCGCCGCCGGGAACACGTCGATAATACGGTCAACGGTTTTCGCCGCCGAGCTGGAGTGAATCGTGCCAAAGACCAAGTGACCTGTTTCAGCCGCTGTCAGCGCCAGCGAAATCGTTTCATAGTCACGCATCTCACCGACCAGGATCACGTCCGGATCTTCACGCAGCGCGCTTTTCAAAGCAGCGGTAAAGGAACGCGTATCGACACCGAGTTCACGATGGTTGACCAGCGAGGCTTTCGACGGGTGATAGAATTCGACCGGATCCTCGATGGTAATGATGTGCTTTTTCATATTTTCGTTGATATGATTGATCATCGCCGCGAGGGTTGTGGATTTACCGGAACCGGTCGGACCGGTCACAAGCACGATCCCGCGCTCCAGTTCCGCCAGACGTTTTACAATCGGCGGCAGGCTCAATGTTTCCAAAGACGGTACTTTGGTCGGAATGGAACGGAACACGGCGGCCGGGCCATTCCGTGTGGTAAAGGCATTGACACGGAAACGGGCATTTTCCGAGAAGGAAATCGCAAAGTCGGTTTCAAGATTGGCTTCATAGACGCTACGCTGATGTTCCGTCATGATGCTGTAAATCATCTGGCGGATACCATCGCCGGTCAGCGGATCGCCTTTCAGGCGGATCATATCACCGTGAATACGGATGATCGGCGGATTGGTCGGCGACAAGTGCAAGTCCGATGCCGAATTTTGCTTGGCATAACTTAAAAGTTCCGCAATATCCATGTGCCTTCTCCAGGTTTCCTTTACTAGGGTAAGAGCAAGGGGTTAACTAATCCCTTAAATGGCAAATAAGGCAGGATAACACAGAGCCACCAGGCCGTGATCAGGGCCGGTCCGAAGGGGAAAAGCTTCTCCCGCGTCGCCAGGCGGTAACCCAATGCATAGATCATCCCCAGCGCCCCGGCCAGGAACAGAAAGACGGAAAGCGGGGCCAATCCCAGCCATAAACCGGCGGCGGCCACAAATTTGACATCCCCCAGCCCCATCGCCTCGACCTGGCGGAAACGCCAGAACAAGGCGCGCAGGCCCCAGAAACTGCCTGCCAGTAACAGGCTGGCCAGCAGGCCGCGACCCAGCGTCACCTCGGTCAGACCGATCCAGATTAAACCGAAGACGGCCAGAGCCAGGTTGAGCTTATCTGGCAAGAGACGCCACAATGCGTCGATATAGAATAGGCCTATAATCACCGGGGCCGTGAACATCAACAGGAAACACATGCCATTCCATTGTTGCCAGATCGCGAAATTGATCAGGCAGAACACCACGGTGGTAATTTCAATCGCCGGATAAAGGAAAGAGATAGGCTGGCGGCAATAACGGCATTTCCCGCCCTGGAACAGCCAGGATAAAACCGGCAGCAGATCATACCAGAACAAACGGTGATCGCAGTGCGGGCAATAGGAAAAACGTGTGTCATGGCCGTCAGCGATGTTGCGTTTCCACAATGGAATATCACGCGGCAGACGATACACCAGACATGTCGTAAAACTGCCGAGCAACAAGCCCAGCACAATGACAAAACTATAATCAATCCATAAGGGATAAAGCATCAGAGCATTTAGAAGTCTAAAGACTTCAGGCGTTCGCGAATGGAT
>DASWYT010000128.1:0-7430 GCA_036404835.1 Alphaproteobacteria bacterium
GATCGCATCGAAAGACGATTTTGATGCACAGAAATTCGAGATGATGACCAAGCGAAGAGAGAAATCCCTGGCGACGTATCTCAAGGAAAATCACGCTTATCGCATCGAATTTGACGCTTATCCGTACAATCTGGGTCAGGATATGCAAGATGGGAGTAGCCGGTTGGCGCGTGATCAGCGTCAGGGTGTAACGATTGGCGAGAAAAAAACACTCAAACTGGCCAATGAAGATGGCACCATAAAATTTTACAATGCGGTGCAAATGCGTGTTGATGCGCTGTTTGTAAAACAGCCATGGGAAAGAGATTTGGCCAAGACCAGCAAGAAACCGGATAATACGGTCGTTTTTGTAGAGGAAGGAAGCTTTCTTGTCCAGACAAGCGATAAATTCTGGGATGCCAATAGCTATATCGTCATGCCGGATTTTGCGTGGCAGGCAAAAGAAATGTCGAGTCACATACGGGATGATAACCAACAAATTCTGCCGCGCATCAACGTGGCGTAAAGCGTCCCGTTAGTTTTTCTCAATCCAGTTGATGACTTTACGCAGGGCCATCTCCTGGATGCGTTCGTCAAGATCCTGCAGCATGATGATTTTATGCGCGGCGCTTTCAATCCATTGGGTACGCAGCCAGGTCACCTGGCGCTTGGCATATTGGCGGCTGGTGGTCTGCCCAATTTCGATGGCCTCGGGCAAGGTTATTTTACCCTTGATATAATCGCGCAACGGCGCCAGGCCCAACGCCTTGCAGCCGGGCAGGGCCGGATCGGGATTAAGTTTTTCGACTTCATGCGCCTCAGTCAGGGCACCGGCCTGAATCATTTTTTCAAAACGCTGATTGATCCGTTCATATAAAATATCACGCGGCGGATCGAGCAAAATGGCATGGCTCTGCAAGTCGGGGAATAAAGTGACGCGCGGTTGCTGTTGCCAGAATGACAAAGGCTGGCCTGTCGCCTGGTATACTTCCATGGCACGCACCAGACGCTGGCGATCATTCGGTTTGATCGTCTCGGCCAGCACCGGATCGATGTCCCGCAATTGCGCGCGAAACGCGTCGTGGCCCAGATTCTCATACAAAGCCATCGTCGCGGCGCGAATTGTTTCCGGCACATCCGGCACCGGGGCCAGCCCGTGCAACAAGGCATGGAGATAAAATCCCGTCCCGCCGACGATGATCGGCATCTGGCCCTTGCGCCATGCGGTTTCGATCACCGGTTTGATATCGCGCAGCCAGTCCGTCACGGCATAGGGGTTCAGAATGGAATGAAAACCGTATAAGGCATGCGGCACTTGTCGCTCATCGGCCTCATCCGGCCGTGCGGTCAGGATGCGCAGTTCCTGGTAAATCTGCAGTGCATCGCCATTGATGATGATGCCGTTGATTTTTTTCGCCAGCGCAATCGCCAGGGCGGATTTGCCACTGGCGGTCGGGCCACTGATGATCAGGATCTTAGACATTGTTGTTTTTGCTCAGGGCTTTTTTCCCTTCAGTCCTGAAATGACACATCAACAGAACGCACAAAGCCATCGCAAACGGCAGATATGCCCAGCCTCTTTCGTAACGGCTGGCACAAAATGCCATGACCAACAGGATGATATTGAGCACCAGCAAACGCATCGTCGCCTGCAGGGATGTCAGCGCGCCCGGCACGGTGCCTTTGTGATAGAAATGCGCCCGTTCGGATTGCCAGACAGGGACGCCGCGTTTGATTTTGTAGATTAGCGTGACGGTTGCATCCATGCAATAATAAAGCGACATCAAAGCCGCCGGCCAGAAATGGCCTTTTGACGCCAGGATGATCAGGGCAAAACCGCCGAAATAACCCAGTCCGATACTGCCGACATCGCCGAGGAAGGCCAGTGCATTGCGGCGCCAGTTCCACACCAGCCAACCGGCGGCGGCACCGAGCAACACCATCCCCATCAGGGTCAGTGGAAAATCATGCTCGTTGAAATAAGCGCACAGGGCGATACCTAAACCGATCGTCGCAATTTCCAGGCCGGAAATGCCGTTAATGCCATCCATGAAATTGAACAGATTCATAAACCACCACCAGCCTAGGATAGTTACGATACGATCCAGCCAGAGCGGCAGGTAACCGAGACACACCATGACATCGGAGGGCAGGAAGATGATTGGGATAATGATCGCAATTCCCTGGATCCACATGCGCTTGCGTACAGTAATACCGTCGTGTTTATCATCCAGCCAGGTAATACCGGTCAGCGGGATGAATAATAACAGGGATGCGATCAGCGCATGCCAGTAAGACTTGTCCGGGAAATAATACCAGATCGTCAGCCACAAAATAGCGATGACCGGGGTCACGCCCCAGCCACCACCGCGCGGGGTCGGTTCATGCACGCATGTCTGTACACGGGATTCCGTCGTATCGAGGATCTCCATCCTATGCAGGATCGGGATAACCAGGCGCACCAGGCTGACGGATAAAATAAATCCAATGCCCAAATAGATAAAAGGTAGAAAAATCATGAGAAGCCAGTGAAAAACAGGGTAGCCGAGCATAGCGGTTTTCCAGGCCTCTGGATAGGCGGGAAGAGGGGCTTCCGGCTTGCCAGAAGGGGGCGATCCTGATAGGATAAATCTTAGAAAAACCTAGTAATAAAAGACTTTTCCCATGGCCGGCCATTCCAAATTCAAGAACATCATGCACCGCAAAGGCAAGCAGGATGCCATCCGTTCCAAACAGCTCAATAAAGTGAGCCGCGAGATTACCGTCGCGGTCCGCAGTGGTGGCGAAGACCCCGGAGGCAATCCGCGTCTGCGTGCGGCCCTGATCGCGGCCCGTTTGTGCAACATGACGAATGACCGCATCCAGCGTGCGATCAAAACGGCCATTGGTTCCGGCGATGCCGATAACACCGAAGAAATCCGTTACGAGGGTTACGGCCCGCACGGTGTTGCCCTGATCATCGAAACATTGACCGATAACCGCAACCGCACCGCGCCGGAAATCCGCTCTGTCCTGAGCAAGAATGGCGGTTCGCTTGGTGAAACCAATTCCGTGGCTTTCCAGTTCCAGCGCAACGGCCAGATTATTTATCCGCTGTCTGTCGCTTCGGCGGATGCGGTCTTTGAGGCCGCGGTCGAAGCCGGTGCCGATAATGTCGAGAGCAATGACGAGCAACATATCATTACCACGACCATCGAGAATTTCGGCAGTGCGCTGAATCAGCTGATCGATAAATTCGACGCACCGCTGGAAAGCGGTTTCGTCTGGCAGGCGCATAATCCGGTCAATGTCGCCGGTGACCAGGCGGCCGCCGTATTGAAACTGCTCAATGCGCTGGATGATCTGGATGATGTGCAGGATGTCTATAGCAACGCGGAATTCGACCCTGAATTCCTGGCGCAGCAGGCGGCCTGATGGATTTAACCAACCCCGGCCCCATTCGCATTATCGGTCTTGATCCGGGATTGCGGCATACGGGATGGGGTGTGATTACGCTGACAGGGTCACATTTGCAACCTGTTGCCGCTGGCGTCATCGATATACCTGAAAAATTACCCTTGGCGGAACGGCTCAAATGCCTGCATAATGAATTGGCGGCTATTTTGGACCTGATGAAACCGGACCAGGCTGCCGTAGAGGAAACCTTCAGCAACATGAATGCGCAATCGACACTGAAACTGGGTATGGCGCGTGGTATCGTGATGGCCGCCCCGGCTTTGTATGGTGTACCAGTGCATGAATATGCGGCGAATGCCGTGAAAAAAGCCCTGGTCGGTTCCGGCCATGCGGCAAAGGAACAAGTGCAGATGATGATCAAAACCTTATTGCCAACGATGAATGTGACCTCTGCCGATGCGAATGATGCGTTGGCCGTCGCTATTTGCCATGCGCATCATCTGCCGATGCTGAAACTCACAGGAGAGGCTGCATGATCGCCTGGTTGTCCGGATCTCTTGCCGCCACGGGAACGAATTTCATCGTGCTGAACGTCAATGGCGTCGGTTACATGGTCTATATGACCCAACGCGCCCTGGCGCAGCTCAACGATATTGGCATGATGCTGACGATCCATGTGGAAACACAGGTGCGTGAAGATGCGATCACCTTATTCGGTTTCTATGACACGAACGAAAAAGAATGGTTCCAGCGCCTGACGACCGTGCAGGGTGTCGGCGCCAAGATGGCGTTGAATTTATTATCAGCCCTGTCACCGGATATGTTGCTGCGCGCGATCATGGCGGATGATAAAGCGGCGTTGACCCAGGCCGATGGCGTCGGTCCGAAACTGGCGCTGCGTTTGCTGACGGAATTAAAAGAACCGGCGAAGAAACTCTTCCTGCAGGCCCCGCAAGGGACAATCGTCACCAGCGGCCTGGCCACCAAAGGCAAAGCAAAAAATGCGACGCCGGTCGTGGAGATAAACAGCAATGACGCGCTGATCCGCGAAGCGACATCCGCTTTGGTAAATCTGGGTTATGGCGCCTCCGATGCGCTGGCCGCCGTCAGTAAAGTCACCGCCAGCCAGGATAATATTGCCCTGTCCGATCTGATCCGTGCCGGATTGAAAGAGATCAGCGCATGACGAAAAAACCGACCTCGACGATTTTCATGCCGGACGATGCGGCCAATGATGCCGTTGCCACACGTCCGATCAGCCCGACTTTCCAGCAAAACGACCAGGTTGAAAAAGCCCTGCGTCCGCAGACATTGGATGATTTTACCGGCCAGCCGAAACTACGCCAGCAATTGGGCATCTATATCAAAGCCGCCAAACAGCGCAATGAATCGCTTGATCATGTTCTGCTTGCGGGACCGCCGGGTCTGGGTAAAACGACCCTGGCGCATATCGTCGCGCGTGAGATGGGTGTCGGCTTCCGTGCGACGTCCGGCCCGGTTCTGGCCAAGGCCGGTGATCTCGCTGCGATCCTGACGAATTTACAGCCGCATGATGTATTGTTTATCGATGAAATCCACCGTCTCAATGCCACGGTCGAGGAAATCCTCTATCCGGCGATGGAAGATGGCAAGCTGGATCTGATTATCGGTGAGGGACCGGCGGCCCGTTCCGTGCAGATCGATCTGAATCCGTTTACGTTGGTGGCGGCAACGACACGCGCCGGTTTATTGAGCACACCATTGCGCGAACGTTTCGGTATTCCACTGCGCCTGGAATTTTATGCGCCGGAAGAATTGCAACAGATCGTACTGCGCGCCGGTCGTTTGCTGCAGATGGATTTATTGCCGGAAGGCGCTTTGGAAATTGCCAAACGCTCGCGCGGGACACCGCGTATTGCGGGGCGTTTAACCCGCCGTGTGCGCGATATCGTCACCGTGCAGGGCCATACGACAATCGGCCGTGCCGAAGTCGATAACGCGTTACAACAATTGGAAGTCGATGAACGTGGTCTCGATGCCATGGATCGTCGCTATCTGAAAATCATGATCGACCATTATGCCGGTGGGCCGGTCGGTATCGAAACATTAGCGGCGACCCTGGGCGAAGAACGGGATGTGATCGAGGATGTGATCGAGCCTTATTTAATTCAGGAAGGCCTGGTCCAACGCACCCCGCGCGGCAGACAAATCTCCAGCGCAGGTTATGCGTATTTGGGGTTATAAGCCGGGACGAGCGCTTTTTTCTTGGTCATTCTGAACAGGAGGTCAATGTGGCCGCCTAAACTTCTCAGAGCATTATCTTTTGCAACGGGACTCTGGTCCATTGTCTCATTGACCTGATCGAGCCAGTCTCTCACCGTTTCAGCTGCTTCAAGCTTTAAACGTCTCTCTTCAATGGTTTTATCGGTTACTAATATAAGCCCCATTTGTACACCTCATCATGTGATAGCGGGGAAAAAAAATTCAGGCAGGAAACCTATCATTATTATACGCATTAAGTCAATAAAAATTTGATATTATAATTCCAGATCAAGGGGTAATTTTTGATAAGGAATATTTTTTATGGGTTTTTTATTACCAGTCGCTAAGGAATCAATGGTACAATGAAAGCTTGGACAACTTGAAAACGAAGGAGGGTTTCTAATGCCAATTTCAACTCAAGGTCACAAGGCAACGTTACTTGCCCGAAAGGCTCAATTGGAAGCCGACTTACATAGAGAAACACAATCCCGCGCACCTAACCATTTGGTTATTTCTGCGATCAAGCGACAGAAACTGGTCATTAAAGACCAGCTGGCGGAAGCCTCATAAAAAAACAGCAATTTCCCCAAACGAAAAGGGTGGCCTGTATAAGCCACCCTTTTTTAGTGTTTTGAAAAAGCCGGAATTAAGCGGCTTCGGTCTCGTCATTTGTGGTTTCGACGGTCTCGTTTTGCGCATCGGCCTGTTCGGCTTGTGTAGCAGCATCTTTTTCACGCTGGGCCTTGCGGGCGGCACGGGCGGCTTTTTTCTCAGCAGCTTCGCGGATCGCTTCGGCTTTGGCCACAACGGCATCCAGATCGGAACGGGAACACAGGCCCAGCTGGACCGGATCGCGTGGCTTGACGTTGGTCATGTTCGGCAGGGTCCGGTTGCGGATCTTCGTCAACGTTGCCTTTGTCGTGCCCAGCAATTTGATGATCTGTGCGTCAGTGATATCCGGATAAGTCTTGATGATATAAGCAATACCATCCGGCTTGTCGGCGCGGGCATTGACCGGCGTATAGCGCGGGCCTTTGGTACGGCGGTCCGGCTGCGGGATATCATTATCGATAAAGGTCAGGCGCATGGACGGATCCTGTTCGCAGGCCTTGATATCTTCATCCGTTACAATGGCTTGCAGCACCGGGCTGCGACCCACGATGTTGGAGGCAACGTCGCCATCGGCAATCGCTTCGATTTCCAGAGCATGCAAACCGCAGAAAGCGGCGATCTGTTCAAATGTCAGGGTGGTATTATCCACCAGCCAAACCGCCGTGGCTTTTGGCATCAACGGTTTTTGGGTCGGTTGTAATTTTGCAGCCATGTCGGGCTCCTTATATACAGTGATTTCATTCGGCTAGCCTTGGGTATACGTGAGGTACACTTGGGGGTGCGACGGAACGATCCGGGGTCCGCACCCATAAGCCAGCCAAAAGAGGAATAAAGTCATCATAACGGCCCCTAAAAAGGGATGCAAGGGAAATTAAAAAGGTAAAAGTCGTTTTATATCAGGTTGTTAAAAGTAAAATAGACCGATAATTCCTTGAAAAAATGCAAAAGATTTACAGCGCCAGACGAATCGGATTGTCTTATGTCTCCGATATATTATAAATGATGAAGGACTTAATTTTGATTTTGAGGAGGGTCAAAATGGATCATTATTATACGGATCTGGACGGTATTGATAGTATTATTCATAAAATTGCCGGCGCAAATCATAATTGGAATAAAATGGCCAATTTCGATGTGACGAAAGACAAAAGCCTTAATACGTATCGTAATGCAGACCGTTTGCAATTTGGCGTAGCACGTAC
>DASWYT010000129.1:0-2790 GCA_036404835.1 Alphaproteobacteria bacterium
CCTGATCACAATGATGCATGAGACGGCGCTGGAATAACGGATCGGAGATGAAAATATCGATCTCATCACCATGAACGACACATTGCTCCACGATCAGTTCCGCCACACCGCGGCTGTAATCCGGCAAGGTGATAAAGATCGGCGAACGGCGTTCCTTGTCGCCTTCATACATGAGCTTTGCCAGAGCCACACGATATTCATCCGCCACCGGCAAAGCGGTGTATTGTTTCCACAGCGGGAAATCCTTGGCGTCGATGGCCTTGTAAATTTTCGGCTCATCCAGCAAACCCAGCTTGGCCGCAAAATATATACGCTGCAGGCGATGGATATTCTGCAAGGCGGTCGCCGGGTCCTGCTCCCGGTCCAGATCGGCCAGCAATTCTTCAATCAACGTATAATCCCCCGCCTTATCACGCAGATAGGCGATACGTAGGGAGATTTGCTTACCAAGATGGTGGGGAATAACGGAAACGGACATGAAACGGGCCTGAATGACTTTGAAACTGGGCCCAGATTAGCCAAAAGAATCATATATGCAATCTTGCATTTTCCAGCATTTTCATTACTCTCTCCCCCACCATGACAGACCAGAGCCTTATCCGTAATTTCGCCATTATTGCCCATATTGACCATGGGAAATCCACCCTGGCCGATCGCCTGATCCAGACCTGCGGCGGCCTTGCCGTGCGCGAGATGAAGGAGCAGGTGCTTGATAATATGGACATCGAGCGCGAGCGCGGCATCACCATCAAGGCCCAGACGGTCCGCCTGTCCTATACGGCCAAAGACGGCAAGACCTATCAGCTCAATGTCATGGACACGCCCGGCCATGTCGATTTCGCCTATGAAGTCAGCCGCTCGATGGTGGCGTGCGAAAGCTCGCTGCTGATCGTCGATGCCACACAGGGTGTCGAGGCGCAAACGCTGGCGAACGTCTATCAGGCGCTCGACAAGAACCACGAAATCATTCCGGTCCTCAACAAGATCGATCTGCCAGCGGCCGAACCGGACCGTATCAAAAAACAGATCGAAGATGTGATCGGTCTCGACACATCCGATGCCGTCGAAGTATCCGGTAAGACCGGCCTTGGCATTCCTGATTTGCTGGAGGCAATTGTCACACGTCTGCCGCCACCAAAAGAGGCTGATGCGAAAGCCCCGCTGAAAGCCCTGCTGGTCGATAGCTGGTACGATGCTTATCTGGGGATCGTTATTCTGGTGCGTGTCATGGAAGGCACGCTGAAAAAAGATGATCAGATCCTCTTCATGGGCACGAATGTCAAAGCCTTGACCGACCGCGTCGGTGTCTTTACGCCAAAACAAACTCTGATCGATGATCTGGGTCCGGGTGAAATCGGTTTCATCACCGCCGGTCTGAAAGATATTCAGGCGACGAAAGTCGGCGATACGATCACCCATGCGAAAAACCCGACCGCCGATATTCTGGACGGTTTCCAGCCATCCGTGCCGGTCGTGTTCTGTTCGCTCTTCCCGGTCGATAGTTCCCAGCTGGAACATTTGCGCGATTCACTGGGTAAGCTGGCGCTGAACGATGCCAGTTTCCATTACGAGATGGAAACATCCGCCGCGCTGGGCGTCGGTTTCCGTTGCGGTTTCCTGGGCCTGTTGCACATGGAAATCATCCAGGAACGTCTCAGCCGCGAATTCAACCTCGATCTGATCGCCACCGCACCGTCGGTCGTTTATCGTATCACGCATAAAGACGGCAAACATACGGAACTCTATAACCCGGCCGATATGCCGGATGAAAACTTTATCGAGATCATCGAAGAGCCATGGATCAAAGCCACGATCTTCGTGCCGGAAGAATATGTCGGCGGTTTGCTGAAATTGTGTGAAGAACGGCGCGGACAACAGGTCGGCCTGACCTATGCCGGTTCCCGCGTCATGCTGGAATATCGTTTGCCGCTCAATGAAATCGTGTTCGATTTCTATGACCGTCTGAAATCCATCTCCACCGGCTATGCCAGCTTTGATTACCATCTCGATGGTTACGAAGCCGGTGACCTGGTCAAGATGGCGATCATGGTCAATGCCGAGCCGGTCGACGCCTTATCGATGATCGTCCACCGTTCCCAGGCCGAACGACGCGGCCGCCAGATGGTTGAACGCCTCAAAGACCTGATCCCGCGCCAGCAATTCAAGATCGCCATCCAGGCCGCCATCGGCGCGCGCATCATCGCCCGCGAATCCCTCTCCGCCTTCCGCAAGGACGTCACCGGCAAATGTTACGGCGGCGACATCACCCGTAAGAAGAAATTGCTGGAGAAGCAAAAAGAAGGTAAGAAACGCATGCGCCAGTTCGGCAATGTGGAGATTCCACAAAGCGCGTTTATTGCCGCACTTAAAGTCGGCGACAGCAAGTAAATGTCTGTTTCTTCATCGAAACATCTTAAAACTTCAGATCTCTTTCTAGCCATTGGCATTATTGCGGTTTGGGGTGCGAATGCTGCCATCGGCAAACTGGCCGTACCGCAAATTCCGGTTTTTGCTTTTCTGGCTACACGCTTTGCCATTACCGGGCTTTTGCTCCTGCCGTTTGTTAATTGGAAAAAAGAGCACGTCTGTGCCGCCTTCCGCATTGCCATCCTGCTGAATGTTCTTCATTACGGTTTAATCTATAGCGCGATGCCGTATCTCGATGCATCAGCTCTGGCCCTGATCCAACAAACTCAGGTTCCGGCAGCGATTTTACTCGGCTGGTTTTTCTTCAAAGAACCAATCAGCCTGAAGCTGGGCATCGGTATCATGCTCGGGTTTGCGGGATTA
>DASWYT010000130.1:0-4223 GCA_036404835.1 Alphaproteobacteria bacterium
TCGTTTCTTTTCATGACGGGATGCCACGGCGGGCAGGATCAGCGATGCGAACACCAAGTAAACCCCTACCAGCTGCACCGACGCCGTCACCGTCACGGCAAATAATCCATAGAAACCGAAACGGTTCAGCCGGTGCCGTGCCTTGAACCAGATCAGCAACACAACAGCATAAATCACGGCCACCATCAGCAATTGCGACCATGACACCCATAAGATCTGGCCCGCCAATATATCTTTCATATGCTCGCCGCCATGCGGGTTTTGCCCGACGATCAGCAAAGCGAGCGATGCCGCAAAGACAAACAGGCAACCGATCAGGGCTTCCTGGATATCCGGGAAGAATTTCTCACTCCAGGTCAGCAACCATGCACCACCCAGGGCCGCCGCCAATGATGAGAGTTGCACGATCCATGCATCGTCATGCGCATGTTCCCCCAATATCAGTATCGCGGCCAAGGCCCCCAACCCGGCCATTTGTGCAATAGCCAGGTCGATAAAGATAATACCGCGCTTCAGCACATCGATCCCCAAAGGCACATGTGTCGCCAGCACCAGCATCCCGGCGATAAAAGCCGGGATCAGGATAGAAAGTTCAGACCAAATCATGGTTTGATCCGCGCTTTCAGCATGGCAATGGTGGAATCATACAGGCCGAACAAATCTTTCGACTGTGCATTACCACCAACGGTAAAGGGCAATTGAATAGCTGGGATACCAGCTTTGTCACTCAGCCAGATCACCCCATTATCGCCTTCATAAGCTGCATAGAGAACGGCTTTGACCGGCTGGATTTTCAGTTTTTCCAGGACCTGTGCCAGATGGCGGCTGGTTGGCGGAATGCCCGGTTTCGGTTCCAGTGTCGTCACCATAGTCAGCCCCATCCAGTTGATCAGATAAGACCAGCAACGATGCTGCACGGCAATCGGTGTACCGCGCAAAGAGGCGATCTCCGTGTTCCAGCGTGCCATCGCCGCCTGCCAGCGTGTACTGAAATCGGCATAACGCTTGCTGTAATAAGGTGCATTGGCCGGGTCGATCGTATTCAGGCGTTGCGCCAAAGCCTTTGCGACAATCGCGATATTGCGCGGGTCCATCTGGATATGTGGATTACCCATCGGATGCACATCACCATTGGCACGGTCCAGACGGGCGGGCACTTCCAGACGCTGCACATAGTCGGACGCCATCAGCCACCCGTCACTGCCCGATTGTACTTTGCTGTTACCCGCCTGCGTCAGGAGTAACGGCAGCCAGCCGATTTCCAGTTCCGCCCCGGTGCAAAAAACCAGATCGCTCTGGCGCATCGCCGCCAACAGGCTGGGGCGTGCCTGGATATGGTGGACATCCTGTTGCGCCGTCGTCGCGCTTTTGACATTAACCTTATCGCCGCCGATTTCCTGTGCCAGTGATGCCCATTCCGGCTCACAGGCAAAGATATTGATCGCGGCCTCTGCATGAGGTGCGCTTAAAAAAGCAACCGCAAAACAGAGATAACCAAGGAACTTTTTCATCATACTCTCCCTTAATATTTGTGAGCGCCATGAGCGCCCAGGCTCATGATATATTGCGCGATAAACTGATTATCGGTTTCACGGCCGACATGATCGTTATTATATTGCAGGCGAATACGGCTGAACTCGCTGTGGGTGTAATCGCCCATGATGCTGTGGACATATGGATCATGCCCTTCGCCATCGAGAACGCCACCAGCCAGATCGACCGGGACATCGCCGGCCTGCAACGCCGTATAACGGTAACCTGCACGCCATTGCGGCCTGAACTGATACACAGCCTGCGCGTAATAACCGCTCTGATTTTCCTTATAGGACGTGGCTGGCGATGCGATGGTCGTATCTTCATATGTGCCATCTTCACGGCGCAGGAAGAATTCACCCTGCAGGTCCAGCTCCTGTTGCCCGGCATTGCCCGTTGGTGCCCAGGTATATTTGGCATCGGCAACATACAGATTAGTATCGCCGTTGAAGATTTGCTCTTCGCCATCCTCACCACTGACACGGCCTTCACCATTCGTGTCACCACGCAACATCGACAGACCTAAACGCCAGGTCTGGTTATAACCGATATCACCACCGACACGGCCATAGGCGGTATAGGAACCCGGCGATGCGCCTTCAGCATTTCCGGCCGGGAAGCCATCACCACGCCATGCCCCCGCACCGACTTCCGTATAAAGATCAGTCGGCAGGATCAGCGATAACTGGATACCGTCATCATTGAAACCATTATTCAGGAAGGCACGGTATGGCAAGGGACGATCGGCGAAATCATCCGTATGGGCGTGTTTTTCATTCATATAACCCAGATTTGCAAACATGCGACCGGCCTTGATGCTGGTCCCATATGGCATGCCGAGCGTCTGCACATAGGCTTCTTCCGCCTCGATCCCGTCTTCGCCATTTTCGCTGACCACGGCACCGGTAAATTGCGCCGTGAACATATCATCGACATTAGCGCTGAAGATCAGTTCGGATTCACCTAAAGACAAACCCTCACCCGCACGTTCGCCTTCTTCGCCCACAGCAAAACCGGCGACGCTGCCATCTTCGCGTGAATAAGATGCCAGACGGCTGTTCAGCACCAGCCCAATCGCCGGGTTAAAGGCGCTCGGGTTGCTTTGCATCGTCGTGTTCGACTGAACGCCCTGTTGCTGGACCGGCATGACGGGCGTATTCAGATCAGCCAGATCATTATTGATCTGTGGTGATGCAGCTGATGCAACGGGTGGTGCGGCGATGGGTTGTGGTGCCGGTACGGTCGCCGCCGTCTGAACCGTTTCCAGTTCAGCGACACGCTGTTCGAGCGCATTGATTTTATCCTGATAGGCCGATTTGAGAGCCTGAAGTTCGGCTTTCAGTTGTTCGACATCCGGATCGGCGGCCTGTGCAAACGGCGCAGCACAAAACAGGAAAACGGGCAGAATGACTGCCATAAGAAATAAGCGTTGCATGGAAATGCCTTGATATATTTTGACTTGATATGTTCTGATAAGGAGGATCGTTCAAAATATCAGGCGGAAGGCGGACCTTGCGCGTCATAGGCCGCAGCAAAAACAATATGATGACCGGTTTGCGGCTTCACATGATAAATAACCGCCATCACATCCAATGGCACAGACGCCTTCGCCGTAATCACCGGAACAGCATTGTCCAATTGGGACACGCTGGCGCAAACGTTACAATGAATCTTCTCATGCACCGCATGCTGCGTACTATGCCACCCGGCAAAAACCTGCGCCGTTAAAAAACAAACAAGCACCGCCAACACAAAAAAACGCTTAATCGCGCTGCTGTTTGAGAGTGGTGCGGGGAAATTCTGGTTCATAGGCTTACGCGCACATAAATAGCGGGTTTTTGTTTGATTGTAAATAGTTAACAGTTTAACGGTTAATGCCGGAAAAAGAGGCTTAAACCGATAAGCGCAGCGGCGATCAGGGTTAAGGCCTTCAAATCTTACCAAGAATTACAACTAACCGTATTTCCAAACCTATTACAATTTGTCGTAGTCATTCTACGAGTTTGAGATTGCATTATTTGTTGTTGCATAAGATTATTCTGTTGCTGAATAAGCTGTTGCTGCTGTAACTGCATGGATAGATTTCTCCATGCTTGCTGTCTTTGAAACTCCGCTTCTTGAGCTTGAGCTTCTTGTTGCATTTCTAGTTGTTGTTGTGTTTGAACAACTGTAACACAGTTTACTTTGCGACGTTTCACCTCGGTTTCAACCAACCCCATTGTATAAGCATCCTGAACTCTCTGATACCACATCATACATAAGTTACTTACAGATGCATTCTTAACTTCTTGCTTTATTTGTTCACGCCTTATAGCCTGTTGTCTTTTTTCTTCTACAGCCAGAATATTAGTACAATTAATTTTTCTTCTTTGTATTTCTTCACTAGCTTCTACAATACTAGAATACCTAGCATGTTGGCATAAATGTAGCGCAGGTGACTTTTTCAAAAACTCCCGATATTTTTCCTGCCTATTTATAAAATTAGTTTGACAATATTCCTTGTAAGTGTCCGCAAGTGTACTCGGAGAAATAAAGGCTGCTTCACTGTAACATGTACTTTCTTCTATGGTTAATACCGGATATGTAGTGCAGCCAAAACTGATTACACAACAAACAACTAAAAGAATGAATGAAGCAATTTTTTTCATGTTTTTTCTTTCATACAATTGATCTGCACACTATTGATCATA
>DASWYT010000131.1:0-4112 GCA_036404835.1 Alphaproteobacteria bacterium
CCCGCATGCAAATTCGCTTTGCCATCGGATTCACGTGTCGGCAAACGCAGCATCGCCATCACCGGCACACCCAGGAAAACGATCACACGCACATCCGGCACGCCGCCCGATGTCATGGAACTGAAAAACACATCCGGATGAACGCGATACTGAATGATCGCCTGGTCCGGCTGACCGCCGAGCGAATAGAGACCGCTCAACGTATTGGTCAGATGATATTGCATGTCGTTGAACGGCATGATCTTGCCGGAGGCACGTTTGAAACCGGTTGCAGTGCGTCCGCCAATCACCAGGATACCGCCACCGCCGGACCCTTGTGCGGGTTTGACGACGAATTCATTATACGCCGCCATGCGGTCGGCAAAACCGATTGTCTGGCTTGGGAAAGATACGACTTCGTAAATCGGCGGCGTCGGGATACCGGCTTTCTCGGCAATATCCTTCGTCAGTAATTTATCATCCACCAGCGGATATTTCGAACGCGGATTATATTTGAGAATATAATCGACGTTCCGGCTGTTCATCCCCAGGATGCCCAGCTCGCGATAGGTTTTGAACAATCCGAACATGAATGCTTACTCCGCCGGAAGGACGGGCGGCGGGACATTATCCTGCATCGCCTTCGCCAGTTTCTTGAAGCGGAAATATTCGGATAATTTATAACCATTATAGCGACCCAATAGAATGCAGCAGGCCAGAACGATCAGCAGCAATTCCGGGAACAGGAAGATCAGATGCTCCATCAGCGCATTATGCATGCATAAGTAAGCCAGCGACGCGGCGACGACGGAACCGAATGCCGTGCGGCGGGCCGTCTTCGCACCAAACTCTTCCGTCATCAGCGCCATACGCTCGATCGTCATGGTCAGGATGATCATCGGGAAGAGCGTGATCGACAGGCCGGCATTAATGCCGAAGCGATAGCTGATCACGGTCAATGCAGCGATCAGCATGACAACAATGGTCAATACGGCAGCCAGACGCGGCACCACAAGAAGGCGCAACTCATCGAAATAAGCCCGCAGGAACAAACCAATCATCACGACCAGTGTGAATAACCCAATTCCCCAGAACAATCCGGTCTCGCGGAATGACAAGGCCATCAGCACCGGCATAAAGGTACCAAAGGTTGGAATACCGATCAGCTGGCGCAGCATAACGATCACCAGCGCACCGATTGGAATCATCAGAACGATGTTGAACATCAACTGCGTATCAATCGGCAATTCCAGCAATGACAGATTGGTGATCAGGCGGGACGCGTCTTTCGATTTCCACATCGCCTGGGTAATGGCATCTTCGCGGTTATATTTCGCAGACATTTCCATGCTGACTTCGCGGCCACCCTGGACGCTGAACAAATTGGCATCACCGCGCCACCATGGCAGATATTTCTTGCTCAGGCCCAGCTTGCCGGTCTGCACATCGACCGATTCCCATGCACCGTTATTATAAAACTCAACCCACTGGATCAGCGGCAGGCTGTGCTGTTTTTCTTTCAGCTCGACACCATTGACGATGCGGGCTGGGATATTCGCCGTGTTGATGACGACATTCGCCAGTTCCGGCAATGTCGTGTAATCGCTCAAACCGTTGCGCAGCAATTCGACGCGATCATCGGATGCCTGATCAGCTGATTGTTTCAGCATCTTGATCACTTCCAGCACAAAGGATGGTGTGTCGGCGGATTTCTGTTGCGCTTCTTCGATCAGGGATGCCATGGCGACCTGCGCCGGGTCGATATCGGCACTGTTCTGCGCTTCATGCTTATTGAGGATAAAAGGCGAACTGGCCACCGGTACTTCGGTCGTGGCCACAGGCGTCACGTTGGACTGGTCGGATGATTTCAATTCATAGAAAGTCGCGCGATAAAATACGATCTGCTGGCCGCGTGCCTGGCGACGGGTCAGAACGACGCGCTGGTTCCCTGTCTCGCGACCGACGCGATGGTCGATACCGTAATTGCTGGCAATGATATTATCATTGACCTTGGCCAGGTATGGTGTGCTTTGCGGTGTGAAGAAAGACACACGCAATGGCTTGTCCCAGTCTGGACGGAAACGCAATTGCGCCTCGACAACCCAGCTCTGGGCATTCTCGTTCGGCAGGATCGGGAAATGCAGGTAAAACGCTTTATACGCAAAGAGGCCCAAACTAATTCCGACCAGAGTCAGACAAATGATAAAAATCTGGGCCAAACGCATATGTGATGTACCTTATATAATAAGACGCTGCTCGGGCTTTTGTTATTCACCCTTGGACAAAGCAGCCGGCGTGGTTTCTTCTTCCTGCTTGAATGCTTTTGTAATGCATCGGGCGGGCGCTGTGAAGGTGCGGGATGGATCGACGATGATCCCGCCATCGACCATCATATTGCGGCCGATCAGGACCGGATAGATGAAATCAGTCCGCGGGGCCAGATTGACCTCGCTGATGACATGGCGGCCGGCGATGCAGAAATCCATTTCAACCACCGGGCGGCGCTGGAACGTGCCATTGCGCATCTTGATCTTGACGAAACGGACCAGCTTGCGCTCCAGCGTATTGGTCTCGCCCTTTTCATTCTCGACCTGGAAGACGACGCGGCGGTTCTTCTCGTCCTTTTCATCCATGACCTTCAGGACGATCGCTCGCATGGAGGATGTGGTGGCACCTGTATCCAGCTTGGCTTTGAAATTACTGTCGATGGATTCAATATAAACACGCTCCACCCAGCCCATAATGGCCTGTTGGGCCGCGGCATGGGCCACGGAAACGGTTAAAACGGCAATTGTTAACGCCAGAAGCACACGCATCTTCATAAATCGAATTCCTGATTTTTGGGCTGGAACAGGGGGAATAACCCCGGTCAGGGGGTTGTAGCAAACGACCCCGCCTTTCGCAAGGACAAGGGTGTAAAAATCAACGTTTTCAGCCCGGTTTTTCCGGCGTTTTGCAACTTTCCCGCCCGGTCACCCACTATTTTCCCTAATATTCACAAAAACCTGCCCCGAAACAGGGGTTTTTTCCTTGACTTACACTGGCTTAACCCCTAAAAAGACAGCTCTTCGCGGTGGGAGATGCGCCGACACGAAAGGATTCTGCGGAATCCGGCCCGTCGGCATCAAAACGACCACCAACCTCTAAACTAACTTAGGAGGCATTCATGGCCAAAAAAGTTGCGGGGCAAATCAAGCTCCAGGTTCCAGCCGGTGCTGCGAACCCATCACCACCAATCGGTCCGGCTCTCGGTCAGCGCGGTCTGAACATCATGGAATTCTGTAAGGCGTTCAACGCCCAGACCCAGGAGATGGAAAAAGGTATGCCTTGCCCGGTCGTTATCACATACTACCAGGACAAGTCCTTTAACTTCATCATCAAGACCCCGCCTGTAACCTACTTCCTGAAAAAAGCTTCTGGTATTACCAAAGGCCACAGCAAAGTCGGTACCGGCACGATCGGTAAAGTTAAAATTTCCCAGATCCAGGAAATCGCCAAAACGAAAATGAAGGATCTGAACGCCAAGGATGAAGCTGGCGCCGTTGAGATGATCAAAGGCTCCGCTATGTCCATGGGCTTAGAAGTTGTGGAGGGTTAAGAACATGGCTAAAGCACAAACTCCGCGCGTTCCAAAACTCGCCAAGCGCCAAAAGAACTTCGCCTCCGTAGAAGCTGAAAAGCTGTACGCACTGGGTGAAGCTGTTGCTCTGGTCAAGAAAAACGCGACTGCGAAATTCGACGAGACTGTTGATATCGCTGTAAAACTTGGTGTTGACGTTCGTCAGGCCGACCAGAACATCCGTGGCATGATCGTCCTGCCAAACGGTACCGGTAAAACCATCCGCGTGGCCGTTCTGGCCCGTGGCGACAAAGCCGAAGCTGCTAAAAAAGCCGGTGCTGATATCGCCGGTGCGGACGATCTGGTTGACACCATCCTGGGCGGCAAGATCGAATTCGATCGCTTGATTGCCACACCAGACATGATGCCGGCCGTTGGCCGCCTGGGTAAAATCCTGGGTCCAAAAGGTCTTATGCCGAACCCGAAACTGGGTACAGTGACTGTTGACGTTGAAAAAGCCGTCAAAGACGCCAAATCCGGTTCCATCGAGTTCCGCGCTGAAAAGAACGGTATC
>DASWYT010000132.1:0-20806 GCA_036404835.1 Alphaproteobacteria bacterium
AAGGCATCTGGATCGGCACATTCCACTCTCTTTCCGCCCGTATCCTGCGCCGCGAAGCCAATCTGGTCCGCGATGCGGAAACAGGTCTGGGTTTACAGCCGAATTTTACCATCCTGGATGATGACGACCAGGAACGCGTGATGAAGAAAATCCTGGCGGAATTGCAGTACGACAAAAAGGAAATCAGCGCCCGCAAGATTCTGTACATTATCGAAGCCTGGAAAAATGAAGGCTTGTTGCCGGACGATGTGATCGCCCGCAATAACCAGCGCTCGACCGAACAACTTTCTTTCCAGCAATTGCATCAGATTTATACGCTGTACCAGCGTGCGTTGCTGTTCACCAACACGTGCGATTTCGGTGACCTGATCCTCTATGTGCTGAAGATCTTCCGGGAGCACCCGGATTTGCTGGCCGGATACCAGCATAAATTCCGCTATGTCATGGTCGATGAATTCCAGGACACGAACGAAGCACAATATCAATTAATCAGTTTCCTGGCGGCCGAGCATCAGAATATCTGTGTGGTTGGGGATGATGACCAGGCGATCTATGCGTGGCGCGGTGCGAAAATCGAATATATGATCAATTTCGAAAAGAAATACCCGGCCGCAACACGCGTGACGCTGGATCGCAATTATCGCTCCACACAAAAGATCCTGGATGCAGCCAATGGTATTATTTCGAACAATAATTACCGTCTGGGCAAAAATCTGCGCACCGAAAAAGAAGGCGGTGATAAGGTCGTCCTGGTCAATACCCAGACCAATCTGGATGAAGCCGCCGATATCGGTCAGCGTATCAGTAAACTCTATAATCGCTCTGTGCCGTATAACGATATCGTTATTCTGGTACGGGCCGCCAGCCAGATGCGCGCGCTGGAAGACAGTCTCAACCGCCGCCAGATTGCGTACCGCATCGTCGGCGGACCGAAATTCTATGAGCGTAAGGAAATCCGCGACGCGCTGGCCTATTGCCGCCTCGTTGTCCAGTCGCGTGATGATCTGGCGTTCGAGCGTATCGTCAATTTGCCGAAGCGCGGTGTCGGTGATACGTCGCTGCAGAAAATTTACCAGATGGCGCGCCGCAATCTCTGGTCACTGGATCAGGCCAGCCGTGAGGAAGACGTCCTGCAACAAATGCGTCCCGCGTTGCGCCTGGCGTTGAAGGATTTCTCCAAGCAACTGGATAAATGGCGCGACCAGTTGAATGCGCTGCCACCGGCGGAACTGGTCCATAATATTCTAGAAGAATCCGGCTATGTGCAGATGTGGCGCATGGAAGATACAGCCGACAGCCGCAACCGTCTGCAAAACCTGGACGAATTGCAACAGGCCGCCGCGGAATTTGCCAGCCTGCCGGAATTTTTGGAATATGTATCCCTCGTCACCGAACGTCAGGCGCAGCAACAGGATGACGCAGTCACATTGATGACATTGCACGCCGCCAAGGGTCTGGAATTCGATCATGTCTTTCTGGCCGGTTGGGAACAGGGTATTTTCCCGAACCAGCGTGCGTTGGATGACCCAATCGGTGGCCTGGAAGAAGAACGCCGTCTGGCCTATGTCGGTATTACCCGCGCCCGCAAGAATGTAACGCTCTATACCAGCAATGCACGCAAGGATTATACGGGCCGCTTTATCCCGCAGGAACGCTCGATCTTTATCGATGAAATCCCGGAAAACGTCATTGACGACCAGAGCCAGAATAATAATTTCCGCCCGGATAATTTCCTGTCCAGCTGGAATAGTTACGGCCATCGCCCCTCCTCCGGCGGCAAGAACCGCGTGATCGAAGGCGAATATTACGAAGTGCCTGTCAAGAAAACGCCTGTCGCCGATGCGGTCAGCGACAATGGCTATCGCATGAAAGACCGCGTGTTCCACACGCAATTCGGCTATGGCATCATTACCGGCATTGATGACGACAAGGTTGAAGTCCGTTTTGACAAGAGCGGCACCAAAAAACTGATCGACCGTTACCTCTCCCCGGCCGATTTCGCAGATTAATCGATAAGGACAAATTCAAAATGGATGTTTACCAGATGTGGCATGCCCAATTCTTCCTGCACCGCGACCCCGCTTTGCGTATCCAGCCTGTGTTGCAGGAATTGTTCGACACAGTCATCTATCACCAGGACGACGATGAGGATGAAGATTACCTGATCGAACTGATCTTTGAGGATGAACCATCCGCGGAATCCATTAGCGCCGCGCTGAAGACACTCGGTGAAGAGGCTCTGGACAATATCACCGTCAAAGTCGAGGCTCTGCCGCAGATTGACTGGCTGCAGCATGTCTATGACCAGTTGCAACCGATCGATGCCGGATCGTTCTTTGTCTATGGCAGCCATTACAAAGAAACACTGCCGGAAGGTAAAATCCCATTATTGATCGAAGCCGCCACCGGTTTCGGTACAGGTGAACATCCGACCACACAGGGTTGCCTGACCTTGTGCGATATCGTCATGGAAAAAGCCCCGGACATCACCAATATTTTCGATCTGGGTTGCGGGTCCGGTATTTTAGGGATCGGCGCTGCGAAACTCTGGCCGAAAGCCAAAATCATCGGCGTCGATATTGACGAACAATCCGTCCAGGTCGCACAAAATCACAAGGAAACCAATGGCGTCGGCGATGCCGTGTTGTTCCTGACCGGTGACGGTCTGGATGACCCACTGGTAAAAGAACGCGCGCCGTTCGATCTGGTCTTCGCCAATATTCTGGCGCAACCGCTGATCGATTTTGCCGAAGGCATTGTCGAAGTGACCAAAAAAGGTGGCTTTATCATCCTGTCGGGTTTCCTGAACAACCAGGCGGAGCGTGTGCTGGCGCCTTACCAAAATTTAAACTGTTCGGTTGTAAAAACGATTGAGATCAATAACTGGCAGGCGGTTCTGTTGATCCGCTAACGGAGTACATCATGACCCAGGCACTGTTACGCTTACGCGAGAAAATGCGCAACGAGCAGATTGATATTCTGTTATTGCCGCATAATGACCGTTTCCAGAGCGAATATCTGCCCGCGCATGAAGAACGCTTTCCGTGGCTGAATGGTTTCACCGGCTCCTGGGGTTTTGCAATCATCACGGCTGAAAAAGCCATCCTGTTCGTCGATGGCCGTTATACCTTACAAGCCCCGCGACAAGTCGATGGCAATTTCTGGACGATTATCCAGGTGCTGGACCAGCGCCCGCAACAATGGCTGAGTGAAAACCTGCAGCCGGATCAGATCGTCGCGCTGGAAGGCTGGCGTTTTACCGTACAGGGCGTGCAGGGCTGGCAGAAAATCATCACGGCTAAAAAAGCGCAATTGCAACAGCGCGAAGACGATATCTTTACCGGCCTGTGGCTGGATCGTCCTGCTTTGCCAGCGGGTGAGGCATTTGCGCTCGATCTGACCTTCGCCGGGCGCAGCACGGATGACAAAGTCACCGATCTGCAGGACTTCATGACCAAAAACCATCTCGATGGTTATCTCGTCACCGATCCGGGGCATGTGTGCTGGTTGCTGAATATGCGCGGCCACGATATCACCCATATGCCGATTATCCTGAGCATGGCGTTTGTTGCCGCAGACGGGCAAATATCCCTGTTCACCGATGCCGGGAAAATTCCCGATAATCTGCGTGCCTTATGGGGCAGCCGCGTGACGCATCATTTATTTGATGAGATGGTCACCACCCTGATCGATCACAGTGCACAAAAAATCGGCCTCGATGGCAGCCATTGCCCGTCCGTCCTGGCATCGTTGCTGAAACAATCCGGCAAGGAACTGCATGAACATGCCAGCCCGCTGGAACTGGCCCGTGCCATCAAGAACGTGACCGAAATCAATGGCGCGCACCAGGCGCAGTTGCGTGACGGTATTGCGGTGATGGAAACATTATATTGGCTGCAATCCCATGAAAGTCCAACCGGCCTGACCGAACAGGATGTGATCGATTATCTCGATGCGCAACGCGCGGCACAGGAATTATTCGTCGAAACCAGTTTCGGCGCGATTGTCGGCAGCGGCCCGCACGGCGCTTTTGTCCATTACGACATCACGCCGGGTGATGATATCGGCCTGAAGAATGATACGCTGCTGCTGATCGATGGCGGCGGTCAATATTATGACGGCACCACCGATATCACCCGCACCATTTCCATCGGCACGCCGACCCCGCGCATGATTGCGGATTACACTGCAGTGTTACAAGGCCATATTGCTTTGTCCGTTGCACGTTTTCCGCATGGCACGACCGGCGCGGCGCTCGATACGCTGGCCCGCGCGCCTTTATGGCAGGTTGGCCGCAATTACACGCACGGCACCGGTCACGGTATCGGTGCCTTTATGGGCACGCATGAAGGGCCGCAGGGTTTCTCGTATCGTTCGCCCGTCGCCTTGCAGGCAGGCATGCTGATCACCAACGAGCCGGGTTATTACAAAACCGATGGGTATGGTATTCGTCTGGAAAATGTCGTGCTGGTAAAAGATGTTACAGTCGATGATGACGACCAGCCGATGCTGGGGTTTGAAGCCTTGACGGTTGTACCGTTTGAAAGCCACCTGATCAATTTTGGTTCTTTAAACGCGACCGAGAAAAACTGGCTGCGCGATTATCATCAGATGGTGCTGGATAAAACACTGCCCCTGCTGCGCCCGGAATTGCAGTTGTGGCTGCAGGAAAAATGTAAGGCGTTTTTAGTCCAATAAAAAACCCGGATAAAAATCCGGGTTCTTCAAACTTAAATGATTGGACTAACCAGTAACTACAATGTTTAGAAACCTTCGCGTTCTTTACGCTTACGTTCCAGCTTGCGCTGGCGACGAACAGCTTCATTAGTTTCACGCGCTTTCACTTCCGATGGTTTTTCGTAGTGTTTACGACGTTTCAACTCGCGATAGATACCTTCACGTTGCAATTTCTTCTTGAGCACGCGTAAGCCTTGCTCAATGTCATTATTGCGAATAACGATCTGGACTATTGTCCTCACATCCCTTCTAACTTTGAATAGGCCGGCACGAGTCGCATCGGGACCGCGCGGCGAGATGCTTGTATAACGGAATAAATACTTGAAGTCAAACGAAAACCTTGCAACCTTGGTAAATTCCACTATCTTAAAGCCATGAACACTGACCGCACCCAGTCTATTTTGTTGAAATTACTGCCTTTAGTCGCCAAACAGGGCTGGACCGAACACGCCCTGCAACAGGCCGGACAAGCAGCCGGCGAAACGCCGCAGGCGATGAAAATCCTCTTCCCACGCGGGATGACCAGTGCGATCAGTGCCTGGCAGCAAATGCTGGACGCGCAAACGATCCAGCGCATCCATATCACAGGCTGGCAATCGGAACGCACGCGCGACAAGATTGCACAAGGCGTGTGGACACGTCTGGAATTGGTCGGCGAACAGCGCGATGCATTCCAGCAGGCGACCAAACAACGTCTGTGGCGCCCAGCGACGGTGATGAAAGATTTATGGCACAGTGCCGATGCGCTGTGGACTCTGGCCGGTGATACAGCAACCGATTATAACCGCTACACCAAACGCGCCTTGCTGAGCAAAGTCCTGTTTAAAACGACCCTGTCCTATATGGGTGATACATCTGCCGGTTACCAGGATACGCGCAACTATCTCACCCAGCAGATCGAACAGATCATCGCCGCCGGACAAAAACTGGGCACCGTCAAACCAGTGCTGAACCGCATCTGGTCCCTCGCCGAAAAAATGGGCGTGCGGGTTTAGAATCCCATTGCATCCACCAAGATCACACGATAGTATGCCGTCAACCTATCATTGAAAAAGCCTATTAAATGGTTGCAACGATACATACTGTGACGTTTGAAGGGATGCGGGCACTGACCATTGAGGTGCAGGCGCAGCTCATTCCCGGCCAGCCGGTTTTCGTTGTCGTCGGCCTGCCCGACAAAGCCGTGTCTGAAGCCCGCGAACGGGTGCGCAGCGCTTTGCAGGCTATGGGCCTGTCATTGCCGCCGCAACGGATCGTCGTCAATCTTGCCCCCGCCGATGTGAATAAAGAAGGCAGTCATTTCGATTTGCCGATTGCTCTTGCAGTGCTCGTCGCGATGGGCGTTATTCCACAGGATGCACTCTCCGGTTTTGCTGCGATGGGGGAATTAGGTCTCGATGGATCGATCCGGCCCGTTGCCGGTATCCTGCCCGCGACATTGCATGCACATGATAATCATCTTGGTTTGATCTGCCCGGCTGCCTGCGGCGCGGAAGCGGCGTGGATCGAAGCTGCCAATATCATCGCACCAGGCACATTGCTGGAGCTAATCAATCATTGCAAAGGCACACAGATTTTAAGCCCGCCGCAACCACCGGTCTATGATCACATCCCGCAAAATCTGCTGGATATGGCGGATGTCAAAGGACAGGAAACGGCAAAACGCGCGCTCGAAATCGCTGCAGCGGGCGGCCATAATCTGCTGATGATGGGACCGCCGGGCGCGGGCAAATCCATGCTGGCCGCACGCCTGCCAGGTATTCTGCCGCCGCTGTCACCGATGGAAGCACTCGATGTGTCGATGGTGCATTCACTGGCGGGGCAATTACCGGATGGACAGATCGTGCGCCACCGCCCCTATCGCGATCCGCATCATTCCGCCAGCCTGCCCGCCCTGATCGGTGGCGGCGTCAAACCGAAACCGGGCGAAGTATCACTGTCACATCATGGTGTGTTATTTCTCGATGAATTGCCGGAATTTGCGCGCGGTACATTGGAAGCACTCCGGCAGCCGCTGGAATCCGGCAGCGCCCTGATCGCCCGCGCCAATGCGCATGTCACCTATCCGGCACGTTTTCAGCTGATCGCCGCGATGAACCCATGCCGTTGCGGCAATGTCACCGATGCCGGGCAATATTGCAGCCGTGGCCCGCGCTGCGCTGCGGAATATCAAAGCAAACTCTCCGGCCCCTTATTGGATCGTTTTGATTTATTCCTGGAAATGCCCGCTGTCAGTATCGACGATCTGCAGAACGCTCCGCGCGGCGAACAATCATCGCGCGTGGCCGAACGTGTGGCACAGGCACGCCTGCGCCAATTGGCCCGCAATGATAATAAGATCAACGCGGTCTTAAGCGGTGACAAGCTGGAAGAAGCCTGCGCATTAGATCAGGCCGGAAAAGATCTGCTGGCCCAGGCCGCCACGAAAATGAAACTCTCCGCCCGTGGTTACCACCGCGTCTTACGCGTGGCACGTTCCATTGCCGACTTAAGCGGCGCCGACAGGATCGGCACCAACCACCTGGCCGAAGCCCTGGCTTTCCGCCGCCGGATCGTAGAGTAAGCTGAATTAACTAAACAGACGCTGGAAAAGATTCGTTTTTTTGGGGACAGGCTCTTCGTATAGTTCCTCTGTAAAGAATGGCTGTAATATTCCCTTAATCGACCCAAGGCTTTGGAGACGCTTTTCTTCTTGATGACGTAGAACGGCATCATGATATCCATAAATATTTCTCGTGAGTTGTGACGTATTTTCTGTACGCGCGTCATATAATTTCCGATTATCTGCATCTTGTTTAAAAACTCTCTCCGCTTTTTTCTTTGCATCGGCGAGATTCCAATTCATCTCAATTCCCGTCGGCAAATATTCCTGTGCGGGTTCGAGAAATGATGTCTTGAATTTTTTAATCAGGAGATTGCCTGCCCACTTGCCCTTTTCAAAATCGTGATTTTCAGCCAGGAACAGGTAAAATGCATCAAATGATATAGAAGCCAGATCAATCGTTTTGTCATCTGTATTTATTTTAAAAAGATCTACAATATTATTCACAGCACCGCTCCTTATATGAGATAAGGCATGGTAGCATCCCTTTTGCATTATGTCAACAATAAAATCAATGTGATAAACTGCCCTGGAAAAATTATATCCCTCAAACTTGACTTTGCGCCGCACACAACAGACAATAGATTAACCTTTTTATTAATTTTCTTGAGGCGACATCAATGCTGGGAATTATCATTATCGCCCATGGCGGTCTGGCGCAGGAAATGGCCACAGTGCTGGAGCATGTGGTCGGCCCGCAGTCGCAATTGGTGGCCATCGGCATTGGCGCCGATGACGATATCGAAAAGCGCCGCGAGGATTTGCAGGCCGCTATCACCGAGGTGAATAGCGGCAAAGGTGTTGTTATCTGCACCGATATGTTCGGCGGCACCCCGTCCAACCTGGCAATTTCCATGCTTGACCAGAATCCGGTCGATGTGTTGGCCGGTTTCAATTTACCGGCTTTGGTCAAACTGGCCTCCGTCCGTGACAAAGCCTCCCTGCCTGATGCGATCAAGCAGGCTTATGAAGCCGGTCACAAATATATGAATGTTGCCTCCCAGTTGCTGAACCCGAATTAATGCTGAATACCGAACTGACCCGCGAACTGACGATTATCAACCGCAAAGGCCTGCATGCCCGCGCGGCGGCCAAAGTCGTCAAACTCTGCGGCCAGTTCCAGTGCGACATCACTTTTTGCCGCAATGATATCTGCGCCGCCGGCCGTTCCATCCTGGATTTGCTGATGCTGGCCGCCGCCCAGGGCAAGCAGGTCAAAGTGACATGCCAGGGCGCCGATGCCGCCGATGCACTGGATGCAATTCAGGATCTGATCGGTCGCGGTTTCGATGAAGAAGACAGTGTTTGCGAATATGATCCGGAAACCGGAAAAGAGACGTGCAATGACGAATGAGATCTTTCCGCATGTAGAAGAAATTCTCGACGGAATTGGTCTGTGTTCTGGTATTGCCATCGGTCAGGGATTTTTATTGGAACGCGCCACGCTGGATGTGCCGCATTTCTCCATCACGACAACCGATATTGACGAAGAGATCGGCCGTTTCGACGCCGCCCGTCACAAAGCCTATAACCAGATCGCCAAACTCCAGACCAAGGCGGAAACGCTGCCGGCCAAAGCGGCGGAAGATATTATCCTGATCCTGGAAGTGCATTTAAGCCTGGTCGGTGAATCCCGCCTGACCGAAGGCATCAAACAGCGCATCACCGAAAAACTGATCAATGCCGAATGGGCGGTTGAACAGGAAATCAATGAACTGGGCAATTCCTTCAGCGCAATGGAAGATGTTTATCTGGCCGGCCGCGTCAAGGATTTGCAGGATGTCGGGCAACGCCTGATCCGCAATTTGCTGGAACGTAAATTCGTCGCGCTGAAATCCGTGCCGACCGGCGGTATCGTTCTGTCCGAAGATATCACCCCGGCCGATACGGCCTTTATGCACCCGGATCGTATCGGTGGTTTTATTTCCCTGGCCGGTGGCCGCCAGAGTCATACGGCGATCATGGCGCGGTCCCTGCGCTTACCGGCCGTGGCGGGCATTCCGCATCTGCCGCACCATCTGCATCCGGATTCCATCGTTATCGTCGATGGCATCGAAGGACGCGTTATCGTCAATCCGACAGAGGAAGTTCTGACATTCTATCGTCAGAAACAGGAAACGGACCGTCTGTACCAGCAGAAATTGCTGGCAAAAGCACATTTACCGGCCATTACCAAGGATCATGTCAAAGTCGAGGTAATGGCGAATTTCTCGTCACCGGACGATCTGGAACGTATCCTGGCTTCCGGCGCCGAAGGTATCGGCCTGGTGCGCACGGAATATATGTTCCTCAACCGTTCCGATCTGCCGACGGCACAGGAACAATATGATCATCTGGGGACCATCGTGCAGGCGATGCATGGGCAGATGGTGACGATCCGCACGATGGATATCGGCGCTGATAAAACATCCCCGGCCTTCCAGCATATTATCGCACCGGAAGCCAACCCGGCGTTGGGCCTGCGCGGTTTGCGACTGTCGTTGGCGGCCATTGAATTATTACAGGCCCAATGTGCCGCTTTGTGGCGCGTTGCTGCCCTTGGCCCGATCCGTGTGCTGTTGCCGATGGTCAGCACCGTCGAGCAAATCCGCCAGTTCCGCCAGATCTTCTTCGATGTCGGGGAAAATCTGCGCCGCCAAAAGGTTAAAGTCGGCACGATCGATGCGATCGGTATCATGGTCGAAACCCCGGCCGTCGCCCTGATCCCGGATGTTTTTGCCAAGGAAAGCGATTTCTTTGCCATCGGTACCAATGATCTGGTCCAGTACATCCTGGCCGCCGACCGGGGCAATGAGACCGTGGCTGATTATTACCAGCCGGGCCATCCGGCCGTTATCCGGGCTTTTGAGAATATCGGGGCCGCTGCCAAATCTGCCCGCATCCCTGTCAGTATCTGTGGTGAGCTGGCCGGGGACCCTAATTTTACCGAATTCCTGCTGCGCCAGGGCATCCGCCAGTTATCAATGCCAGCGGGCAATATTCCACTCATTAAGGAACGTATTCGGAATCTTAAATTACAAGAAAAAGATTGATCGAATCAGTAAATTATAATATTATGTACTACCATTGGCGGAGCATACATCGGTATGCCTATTTGTTGGAGGACAAGCTGATGAGTGCGGATCAAAATAAAATATCCGAAGAAGAAATGGATCGTTTATATAACGACCGTGATGATGACGGCCTGTATGGCTACTATACGCCTACGGCCGATAAAAATGAACTTCTGGCATCATACTATAACCCAAAACCTGATGCTGCTCCTCCAGTCGTTACTGCCATAGAAGCTGAAACAAAAAAAGAAGGCACCGCAGTCATAGCCGTACCGGCTAAAAAGAAAAATAAGACACCCCGAAAAGCCCCAGAAGGCCAACTGTCGCTATCGTTCGAACCACCGCAGCCTGACGTTATCACCAATACGGCAATCACTGAAATTACAATGGATGATTCCGGAAATGATGAAGAGAATCTCGACAGTATCTTCCTGACCGGCAACCCACAATTCGGCGAAACAGAAAAAGAGCTGCAAAGAAAACTTGAAGAATCGACCGCTCTTACAAAACAAATGCAAGAACCATCACACGGCAGCACCATGGATAATGTTGCTGGCAATATGATCAAGAATTACACACCACCAAAAAGAAAACTACATCCGCATAGAAAAATTGCCGATGGTACCCAGAGTCTGTATGCAACGCCGCCTCTCACATTTTATGTTCGTCCTAAAACCTCATAACGGCCGTCCATAAAATCCAGGAACTGCAAACAGAAGAAGCTGTTTCCTGGCTGGGAGATGTCTTTTTCCATTGGCTGACAAAGGCTGATGAGCAGGTTGAAAAAGCACGAAAAATTTATGCTGTTAACCAGTCAAACCAGAACTTAACGCTGCAATAAAGAGTGTTCTGGAAAAACAAGAATCCTTGCTTTCCCTTCCTCATCATCTACTCTTAGATTCAACCTCTCACCATGGATGAATCATGATGCCGATGCCTTATGAAAGTGCCTCAGGTTTGCGCGTGGCTGCGCAGGAAACGTTTGATAAATATTTTCCCGTGGCCTTATCCCATTATCCCGATGCCACACCGAGCCATGTGGGCTTTGACTGCGCTGATGAAGCCGCACTGGAAGTCCTGAAAGATTTCAGCAAAGAACTGGGTGAAATGGTTGAAAAACCACATAACGGCAAAATGATTATTTTCGTCAAACTGGACCAGCCGCTCCTATATAATAATCATAAACTCCCTTATCTCGAATTTATCGGGCCGGACAGTGATCCGGCACAACGCCGTGAAACCGGCGTCCGGACGTTCGTCTCCACATCGAAAATGATCACCGGTAACGAGAAAATCCCGTATGGACCGAATTTTGTCCTGCGTTTCCATGAGAAATCCGCTGCGGACATCTCCGGCCTGGGATTTTAAATGTGAGCCTTTAAATGATTGCATTTTCAGGCGGTCATGCTTAACCTGACGGCATATTTACCGCCGTTTCAGGAGCATTTCATGTCCGTTTCCATCACTGCCGTCAAAAACACCCATGCCGACCATAAAGTCAAGGATATGTCCCTGGCCGAATGGGGCCGCAAGGAAATCACCATTGCTGAAACGGAAATGCCGGGCCTGATGGCTTTGCGCAAAGAATACGGCAAGGAGCAACCGCTGAAAGGTGCCCGCATCGCCGGTTGCCTGCATATGACGATCCAGACCGCCGTGCTGATCGAAACGCTGAAAGCTCTGGGCGCCGAAGTCCGCTGGTCATCCTGCAATATTTTCTCCACACAGGATCAGGCCGCCGCGGCGATTGCCGCCGCCGGCATTCCGGTCTTCGCCTGGAAAGGCATGACCGAAACGGAATATTGGGAATGTATCGACAATACACTGCAAGGCCCGAATGGCTGGACACCGAACATGCTGCTGGATGATGGCGCTGACATGACATTGTACGCGCATGAGAAATATCCGCACCTGCTGAACGATATCAAAGGCGTTTCCGAAGAAACCACCACCGGTGTGCATCGCCTGCAGGAACTGATGAAAAAAGGCCAGTTGAAAATCCCGGCGATCAACATCAATGACAGCGTCACCAAATCCAAGTTCGATAATAAATATGGTTGCCGTGAATCGCTGGTCGATGGTATCCGCCGCGCCACCGATGTGATGATGGCCGGTAAAGTCGCCGTCGTCGCCGGTTTCGGCGATGTCGGTAAAGGCTCTGCCGACTCCCTGCGCAATGCCGGTGCCCGCGTTCTGGTCACTGAGATCGATCCGATCTGCGCCCTGCAGGCCGCTATGGAAGGTTATGAAGTCGTCACGATGGATGAAGCGACGACCCGCGCCGATATTTTCGTCACCGCCACCGGCAACCGCGACATCATTACCGTCAAACATATGGAAGCGATGAAAGATCGCGCCATCGTCTGCAATATCGGTCACTTCGATAATGAAATCCAGGTCGAGCCGTTGCGCAAACTGACCTGGCACAATGTCAAACCGCAAGTCGATGAAATCGAATTCAAAGACGGCAAGCGCATTCTGTTGCTGGCCGAAGGCCGCCTGGTCAATCTGGGTTGCGCCACGGGCCATCCAAGCTTCGTGATGTCCGCATCCTTTACCAACCAGACGATTGCCCAGATCGAATTGTGGCAGAACCATGCCAATTACAAGAACGAAGTTTACGTGCTGCCAAAAGCTCTGGATGAAAAAGTCGCCCGCCTGCATCTGGACAAACTGGGCGTCAAGCTGACCAAACTAACCAAGGACCAGGCCGATTATATCGACGTCACCGTCGACGGCCCGTTCAAGCCGGATACGTATCGTTATTAAGCCCCCTGACAACCCGCCATCTGGCGGGTTTTCTTTGACAGCACCTTCTCAAACCGATTCGATTGTGGCATTTATAGGGGTATGAGCGATTTATGGTTGAATGCCCCCAATAGCCAGCCGAATTTCTGGCCGAAAATCCGCCAGGCTTTGCGTGCCTGGCTGGTACCGGCGGGCAAGGGTTGGGATCGCCTGCAGCAGGAACAAGCGCGCCTGCAACATCTGCTTTACAAAGCTCCTCTGCCTTTCACCGTATGGAAACGGGATGAGCTTGTCCTGGCCCATCCGGACATGCGCAGCTATTTCATGCAAAAGAGCGGCAGCTGGGATGATTTCACCGCCTTCTTCACGGTGGAAGACGCCAAGGTCCTGAATGAATTGCGCGACAAGCAGCAACCATTCAGCGTACGCCTGCGCGGACGCCCGCATTATGATGCACTGGTGCCGGAAGTGCCGCGTCACTACATCCTGCATGCCGATATCTACAGCGATAAAGACCAGACACCTTATTTGCTGATCTGGCTGCATGACCAGTCTTTGCAGGTCCAGCATCATCACAATCTGGAAACGCAGCTGGATAAAATGGAACAGCTGGTGCACCAGCGTCAGATGCTGCTGGATCAATTGCCATTGCCGCTGTGGCAGCGTGATATGGGCGGACAACTTATCTGGTGCAACCAGACCTATGCCAAGATGGTCGATGGCGACGGCGCGACAACGGTTACGGAACAACGCGAATTGCTCGGCCAGAAATCGCCTTTAGCCCGCAATCTGGCGCAACGCGCCCGCGAAGAACAGGAAACCCAGGTCGACCGCCAGCATGTGATCCTGGGGGGCGAACGCCGCCTGCTGGAATTGCAGGAACATTATCTGCGCGAGAATGAGGGAACATTGGGCTATGCCAATGACATGACGGCGCTAGAGGAAATGCAGTCGGAAATGAAACGTTTCCGTGCCTCGACCTCGGAATTATTGCGCTCGCTCAATACCGGTATCGCCATTTTCAATCCGAAAACGGAAATCACCTTCTATAACGATGCGTTCAAGGATTTATTCAAGCTGGATGAATTCTGGCTGGATACCAAACCATCCATGAATGACATGATGGAAGTGTTGCGCCAGAAACGCCGCCTGCCAGAACAGGCGGATTTCAAGATTTACAAGAAACAATGGATCGACCGTTTCACATCGCTGATCCGCCCGCATGAAGAAATGATGCATTTACCGGATGATACGGCCATCCGCATGCTGGTCGTGCCGCACCCGCTGGGTGGTTTGTTCATGACATTCGAAGATGTCACCAGCCGTCTGGAACTGGAATCATCCTATAACACCTTGATCGCCGTGCAGCGCGCCACATTGGATAATCTGGCCGAGGGCCTGGCCGTGTGGAACAGTTCCGGCCGCCTGCAACTCTTCAACCCGGCCTATGCGCAGCTCTGGGGTTTTAACCGCACCGATCTGGAAACGACGCCGCATGCATCGACATTGCTCGAACAGATGCAGCAATTCTTCAAGCCGGAAGACCGGGACCAGCAAAAAGAACAGATGCGCCATTTCGCGCTGACACGCCAGGAACAACATGGCCGGATGGAGCTGGCCGATGGCCGTGTCGTCGAATATGCCACTGTGCCGCTGCCTGATGGCGGTATTCTGAATCGTTTCAACGATATTACCGACTCCCTGCGCGTCGAACTGGCACTGCGTGAAAAGAACGCCGCATTGGAACAGGCCGAACGTCTCAAAGTCGATTTTCTGGCCAACGTATCCTATCAGTTGCGCACACCGCTGAACGCGATGATGGGTTTTGCGGAAGTGCTGGAAAAAGAATATTTTGGCCCGCTCAATGAACGCCAGACGGAATATGCTCAGGGCATGATCGAAGCAGGCACGAAACTGATCGGCCTGATCAACGATATTCTCGACCTCTCCACCATCGATGCGGGTCAACTGGCCCTGCAAATCCGTCCGCTGGATCTGCATACACTGGTCAAGACGATGTTCGACCTGACTCAGGATTGGGCGCGCAAGAAAAATATCACCGTCAAGATGGAAGCCCCGAAAACCCTTGGCACGATGCAGGCCGACGAACGCCGCCTCAAACAAATCTTGCTCAACCTGCTCAGCAATGCGATCAAATTCACACCGGAAAATGGCACCATCACCATCCGTGCCGAAAAGGTCAAATCCGCCGACCATATGCCGGTGATAGCGCTGAGCGTCCAGGATACAGGGATCGGCATTTCCGCCGAAGACCAGGCCAAAATTTTCAGCCCGTTCGTCCAGGTCCGCCAGAACCAGCGCGCCGGCGGTGCAGGACTGGGCCTGACCCTCGTCCGTTCCATCGTCGAATTACATGGCGGCACGGTCGAGTTGCACTCTGTTGAAAATGAAGGCACGACGGTGACCTGTTACCTGCCGGTCAAAGCTACCGCTGTTGCGCCCAGCGATAAAGAAGCAGCCTGATCTACATAAAAAACCCGGCCTAAGCCGGGTTTTTTGTTATCCCTAAAATCTTTACGCCGCCGGTTTGCTGCGTGGCACGGAGGATGTCGGTTTCAGTTTGATCACCGTCTGGCCGCCATTGGCATCCGGACGTTCAATCGTGCCGCCGTCAAAGAGAATCTTGATTTCTTCACCGCTGAGCGTTTCATATTCCAGCAAGGCCTGCGCCAATTGGACCAGCTGGTTTTCATGTTCCGTCAGCACAGTGCGGGCGCGTTGATAGGCTTTGTCGACAATCGCGCGGATTTCCTCATCGACCATCTGCGCCGTATTGTCAGACAGGTTCTTTGTCTTGGTGACAGAGTGACCCAGGAACACTTCTTCACTTTCGCCAGGGCTGTAACGGATTGTGCCGAGCTTGTCGGACATGCCCCATTCACTCACCATACGCTGCGCGATATTGGTGGCCATCTGGATATCGCTGGAGGCACCGGTCGTGACTTTGTCGTAACCGAAGATCATTTCCTCGGCAACACGACCACCCATGGCAACAGCCAGATCGGCATGCAGTTTGGCGCGTGACAACGAAACGCGATCACCTTCTGGTAATCTCATCACCATACCGAGCGCACGGCCGCGCGGAATAATCGTCGCCTTGTGGATCGGGTCGGAACTTGGTTCGTGAATAGCCACCACCGCGTGACCGGCTTCATGATAGGCGGTGAGTTTTTTCTCCTCATCCGACATGACCAGCGAGCGGCGTTCCGCCCCCATCATCACTTTGTCTTTCGCCTGTTCAAAGCACTGCATATCGACGGTCTTCTTGCCCTGGCGCGCCGCCAGCAAGGCTGCTTCATTCACCAAATTGGCCAGATCCGCACCGGAAAAACCAGGCGTGCCACGGGCCAGTGTCTTGGCATTCACATCGTGATCCAGCGGCACTTTTTTCATGTGGACCTTCAGGATTTTTTCGCGGCCGGTAATATCCGGATTCGGCACGACGACCTGGCGGTCGAAACGGCCCGGACGCAGCAACGCCGGATCAAGTACATCCGGACGGTTGGTCGCAGCGATCAGGATGACGCCTTCGGAGGATTCAAAACCATCCATCTCGACCAGCAACTGGTTGAGCGTCTGTTCGCGTTCGTCATTACCGCCACCAAGACCTGCCCCACGGTGACGGCCGACCGCATCGATCTCATCGATAAAGATAATGCACGGCGCGCTTTTCTTTGCCTGCTCGAACATGTCACGCACACGGGATGCACCGACACCGACAAACATCTCGACGAAATCGGAACCGGAGATGGTGAAGAACGGTACGCCCGCCTCACCCGCAACCGCCCGCGCAATCAATGTTTTACCAGTCCCCGGAGGACCGATCAGCAAAGCGCCTTTTGGAATCTTGCCGCCGAGGCGCTGGAATTTTTGCGGGTCTTTCAGGAATTCGACGATTTCCTGCAATTCGTCTTTCGCTTCCTCGACACCGGCGACATCTTCAAACATCACCTTGTTGGTTTTCTCGGTGAGCAATTTGGCGCGGGAACGGCCAAAGCCCATCGCGCCACCGCCGCCCTTGCCCTGCATCTGGCGCATGAAGAAAATCCATACACCGATCAGCAACAACATCGGGAACCAGGACAGCAACACACCGAACAGGCCGGACATGCCGCCCTCGACCGGTTTGACCTCGACCGTGACGCCGTTTTGGATCAGGCGGTCGGCCACATCACTGCCTTCGGGTTTCAGTGTGCGGAAATTATTGCCTTCTTTGTAAGTGCCGCTGATGAGATTGCCCTGCAACGTCACCTTGCCCACGCTGCCCTGGGCGGCCTGGCTCAGGAACTCGCTATAGGGAATGGTCTGGGCATTCATCATGCCGGCATTCGGCGACATCATCTGGTAAAGCCCGCCAATGACCAGAGCGATCATCAGCCATGCGAAAATATTGCGCCAAATCGGATTCATAAACGTAAACTCCCGGTTTTTTTATTAATATACAATGTTTCAGCAGAAAAACGAGGGGTTTAATGACTTTCCCATCCCTCGTCATCCCGGAATTTTCGTAGAAAATATCCCGGATCTCCGCTTTGCTACGTCCCGGATGACGAACCCTATGTTCCAGCCTTAAAACGCCGCGCAGGCGCAGTCTGTAACGTCAATTTATCTGTCGTCAGACGCAGCCACCAGCCATCCAGCGTCAGGGCTGTTTCCTGTGGTGCAGCACTGAAGGCCTGCGCCACCCAATCTTCCAGCCGCTCGAGATCGGCTTTATAGCGTTTTTCCGTCACCATTAATTGCCGTAAAATCTCAACGATCAAAGCCTGCGGTTCTTGCGCCAACAGCGCATGCGGCAGGATAATCTGATCGTTATGAGCGATACGGTGCTGTGCAATCCAGCGTTGCGCCAGTTGCGCCATGGCCTGGGCCGTGGCATCGAAACGTTTCTGGCTGCGCAACAGGCCCGTCACGAAACCGCTATAAACCCCTTCCATCTGCCCCAATGTTTTGCGCCAGCGGATACGTTCAAATTTTGTGTTCTCATTTGATGGATCATCCACGAACGGCAATTGATGCATCTCGCAATAACGGCGTAAATCCGCGCGGCGCACCTGTAACAATGGGCGGCGAATCGTTACGCCATCTTGTAAAATCATTTCCTGCATCCCGCGCAAGCCCTGGACCCCTGCCCCGCGCGCCAGACGTTGCAGTAATGTTTCGGCCTGGTCATCAGCCTGGTGCGCCAGATAGAGATCGGTGATACCCAGTTCACGGCATTTTGCGATCAATAATGTGCGACGTGCCTTCGCTGCTTTACTTTGCAAACCTGTTTGTGGCTTTGCGTCATTCCAGTTGAGAATATGATGCTCAATATTTTTCCCAGCACAGAACTGTGCCACCATCTGCGCTTCATGCGCACTGTCGGCACGCAAACCGTGATCCACGGTCAATGCAACAATCTGTTGTTGGTTGGCCTGTTGTTTTTCCGCCAATACATGCAATAAGGCGATGCTATCAGCACCGCCCGATACAGCTATTGCAATTTTCTCAGGACATTTGTCGGCGTTCAGCCAGACGGGAAAATTAGCAGCCAAGTTTCTGCTTCTCGGCATCGGCGCGTTGTTTGATCACACCGGCGGCATTTTTGTAATCCTTGTCCAACTGCGCGAAAGTGACGCAGGCTTCCTGCTTCTTGTTCAGCTGGGACAGGCTGATGCCGAGTTTCAGCAGATTATCCGGGCCTTTGCTGCTTTTTGGATATTGCTGGTAACCTTCGGCGAAAACACGGGCGGCACGGGTGTAATCACCGCGCACATAATAAGTTTCACCCAGCCAGTATTTGGCATTACCCGCTAACTGGTCTTTTGGGTAACGTTGCAAAAAACCGTCGAAACCCTGTTGCGCCTTGGTGTAATTCTGTTCACGCAAAGCCTGGAAGGCCTGATCATATAATGTCGCCGGGTTGTCGAAATTCAAACCGCTGGCCGCAGCGCTGTCGCCGGATGATGGCGTGGTGGATGTTGCATCCGGGGATGGTTCAACCGGAGTGGCAGAGGATACCGGACCGGTACCGGCTGGTTTCTGGCCGCTGATCTCGCTCAGACGGACTTCCAGATCGCTTCTGAAGAGTTCGAACTGGCTTTTCAGCTGGTTAATGGAATAATCCTGTTCATCCAGGCGGTTATTGATGCGGCGCAATTCGCCTTCCAGCGTGCTCAAACGTGCATCGGTCGCCGCGGCGAGGCTGGCATTGCCCTGTTCAATCGGGGCGACGGAATTGATCCCGCCGGACGCGGCCGCACCGCCATCCTTATACATGTCGCGGGACATCTGGCTCATCTGGCGTTCCATTTGCGCCAGACGCTGCGATACGGCACGCATGTCGTTATTCTGGGCAAAAGCACCCGCCGGCAGGAAAAACACTGTGGCTACACCAGCCAGCAAAGCAAAACGGGATAAACGCATCGATATCATCCTTGAAAGGGTAAAGCCTGTTCAAAAAATAACCCCGCTTGAGGAAAACCACAAGCGGGGTTTTGGGTTTTTGTGAAAACGCCGCCAGGCGACGTTTCCAGCGTCCGTTATTAGTTGATAACGGTTACGCCACGACGGTTCTGAGCCCAGGAGGATTCATCCGCGCCGGTAACAGCTGGACGCTCTTTACCGTAGGAGATGGTGTTTACGCGGGAAGCGTCAACGCCCAGGGAAACCAGGTAGTTCTTAACGGAGTTCGCACGACGCTCACCCAGGGCCAAGTTATATTCGCGTGTACCGCGCTCATCGCAATGGCCTTCGATGGTGACAGATGTGTTCGCATAGGTTTTCAGCCACTGAGCTTGTTTCTCGAGTGTGGCACGGCCTTCAGCGGACAGGTCGGAGGAGTCCAGGGCGAAGAATACGCGGTCGCCAGCTTGGGCAACCAAGTCTTCCTGGGAACCAGGAGTACCAGCTTGTGCCTGGCCGTTTTGATCAAAGATAACGTCATCTTTGTTCATGGCGCCACGGTTTGTTTCCGTGGTCATGCCATCTGTGGCAGACGTAGCAGAGCTATCTGGGGTGGACGAGCAGGCAGTAACGGTGAAAGCCAATGCCAGCACGAGCAGTAAATTACGGATCATGAGTTGCTCCTTGCAAGGTTTGTAGAGATAAAATCTCGGGTTAGTTAATTGAGAATTTTGTTGTTTGGCCAAATGCTTGTTTATGTTGGTTGGTTGATAAATAGACCTAAAGACTCGACCCCGCAAGTAGCCGCGACACAATATTTTAATAAATTTTTTAACCTGTGCAGAATTGCCACAATTATTACGAAAAATATATCTTGATTTTGTCTTAAAATTATGTAATATTTAAGAGACTAAGGGGTTATCCTTTATACAATATTAACCATTTGGCGCAATTGTGAAGAAGATGGCAATGACGAGAAAAACAACCATCCTGACTGATAAAGTCCAGCTGCATCGTTTATTTGATGCGCCGATGGCGCCTGTATGCGCTTTTCCAGCCGATTCATCCGCTGCCTGCCAGATCCGCCGCTACTATGCCAGCCTGCGGAAAAACGCGGCCCTGTCACAAAATGTTCTGAACAGCATTTTGAACGATTACACCCGCCACAGCGCTTAAAATAATCTCTTAAATATAACGATTGAATTTCGTATCACGGTGAATGGATGCGGATAAAATCAGGCCAAATGCAAACATACTG
>DASWYT010000133.1:0-3184 GCA_036404835.1 Alphaproteobacteria bacterium
TATCCGGCCCTGACCATAGCACGGGCGCTGAGAGCAAAAAATTACCGTGTCCTGCTCTGCACCGATAAGCGTGGCGTGCGTTTTGTCGAGAATACTGATATTTCATACCGTGTCGTCCAATCCGCCCCGATGCGCAAAGGCCTGATCGGCAAGATATCCACATTATTGTTACTCGGCATCGGCTATCTGCAAAGCCATATTCTGTTCCTGTTTGACAAGCCTGCCGTGATCGTCGGGCTTGGCGGTTATCCGTCTTTCCCACCGGTGATAGCCGCCGCGCATCGTCAGATCCCGGTCGTCCTGCATGAACAAAATGCCCTGTTCGGCCGTGCCCAGCGCATGTTGCACGCCTATGCGAAAAAAATCTGCCTGTCCTTTCCGCAGACGAAAATGCTGCAAGGCATTCCAGAGGAAAAACTCCAGGTCACGGGATTACCGCTGCGGCCGGAAATCATGGCGATCAGCGATCATCCTTATACGTTGCCGCAAGGCGATGAAAAATTACGTATCCTGATCACAGGCGGCAGCCTGGCGAGTGCCCTGTTCGGCGACACGATCCCGCTGGCGATGGCGCAATTGGCACCGGAGTTGCAGGATAAAATCCATGTCGTGCAGCAATGTCGCGCCGAGCAGGCGGAGATGATCCGCCAATTCTACACCCACCACCGCATCAGCAGCGATGTGCAGACCTATCTGCATGATATGCCGGACCAGTTGCGTCTGGCGCATCTGTTTATCGGCCGTGCCGGGGCCAGCACCGTGACGGAAATGGCCGTTGCAGGCCTGCCGGCCATCTTCATTCCACTGGCCGTGTCGCTGGATGGCGACCAGGCGGCCAATGCGGAACACATTGTAAAGGCCGGTGGGGGCTGGATTTTACCAGAAAAGGACTTTTCCCCAGAGTCTCTTGCCGCTATGCTGTCTGATATCATAAACCAGCCGACACAGCTGATTTCTATGGCATCGACAATGAAAACACTTGGCCGGGCGGACGCAACCGAACGGCTTACCCAGACAATCATCGAAGCTATGGCGTAAGCGCGTCGCAAGACCTTGAAGAGTAACGACTTATGCCTTTCCGCCCTGACGATATCGGTACCCTGCATTTCTGTGGCATTGGCGGCGCCGGCATGAGCGCCCTGGCTGAATATCTGTTCGTCCAGAATTACAAGATCCAGGGCTCCGACAGCACCGGCGACAGCGCGATCATTAAACGCCTCCAGGATATGGGTATCCGTATCACTATCGGTCATGATGCGAAAAATGTGCTGGATGAGAACGGCAAGCCAGTCGGCGGGATGATTTATTCCGCCGCGATCCCGGCCGATAACCCGGAAATGGTCGCCGCCAAACACCATAAAATTCCCCTGATCAGCCGCGCCGAATTGCTGGGCGAAGTGATGCGTCAGAAATGGTCCATCGGCGTCACTGGGACGCACGGCAAAACCACCACGACATCGCTGGTCGGCACCGTGCTCGAAGGCGGGAATTTTGATCCGACCATCATCAATGGCGGCATCATCAATGCGCTGGGTACCAATGCTAAACTGGGAACATCCGACTGGATGGTCGTCGAAGCTGATGAAGCGTTCGGCACGTTCCTGAAACTGAAACCGACCATCGGCGTCATTACCAATATCGATCCGGAACATCTGGATTATTACGAAACATTCGAGAACGTCAAAGCGGCTTATAAAACCTATATTGAATCCATTCCCTTCTATGGCTTTGCCGTGATGTGCATGGATCATCCGGAAGTCCAGGCCCTGATCCCGCAACTGACCGACAAACGCATCATTACCTATGGCACCAGCCCGCAGGTTGAAGTCCAGGCCCGCGATATCCGCCCGACCCTGGACGGTAATTATTTCACCGTGCAGCTGAACCCGCCGCTGGTCAGCGTGCCGCGCACGATCAAGAATATGCTGATGCCGGTTCCGGGCCAGCATAATGTACTGAACGCCCTGGCCGCTGTGGCGATTGGTGTGAAACTGGGGATTGATGATGAATCCATCCGCCAGTCTCTCGCCGCCTTCAGCGGTGTCAAACGCCGCTTTACCAAGACCGGCACGGTCAATGGCATCACAATCATCGATGATTACGGCCATCACCCGGTCGAAATCGCCGCCGTGCTGAAAGCCGGGCGCAGCCTGTTGCAGGACGACCAGAAACTGATCGCCGTGATGCAGCCGCACTTACATTCCCGCGTGCATGATCTGTTCGACGAATTCTGCCGCTGCACGTATGATGCCGACCTTATTATCGTGGCCGATGTCTACAAGGCACGCGGCGAGCCGATTGTCGGTTGCGAAAAAGAAGATCTCGTCGCCGGCATGATCCAGGCCGGTCACAAACATGCGATGGTCCTGAAAACACCGGACGATCTGCCGGCCCTGATTGCACATCATGCGAAAAGCGGCGATCTGGTAATTTTCCTGGGCGCCGGGACCAGCACCAAATGGGCCCATGATCTGCCGGAGCAACTGAAAGCTCTCAACCCGACATCCACTCACAATGCCGCGTGACATGCAAAAAATGCATGGCAACATGCAAAATTTCACTTGGCCTTTCAACACGAATAGTTTTAGAACAGCATCATGACAACAGTGACCATGACTCAGAATTCCACACCTTCCCTGATCGACCGTTTACCTGAAGTGCGTGGCCGTTACAGTGTGAACGCCTCTTTGGCCCAAAGCACATGGTTCCAGGTCGGCGGCGCAGCGGAAGTCATGTTCAAGCCAGCCGATATGGATGATCTGACCAGCTTCCTGAAAAACTGCCCGGCGGATATTGCTGTGACCATCATCGGTGTCGCATCAAACCTGATTATCCGTGATGGCGGTGTCGAGGGCGTCGTGATCAAGCTGGGCCGTGAATTCGCCCAGATCGAACAGGACCCGAACAACCCACAGCAAATCATTACCGGTGCCGCATCCCTTGATGGCAACGTCGCCCTGCTGGCGCAACGTCACGGCATTGCCGGTCTGGAATTCCTCTCTGGCATTCCAGGAACAATTGGCGCTGGCCTGCGCATGAATGCCGGTTGTTACGGCAGCGAGATCAAAGATATTCTGGTGTCCGCCACCGCCATTGACCGTCAGGGCAATATCCACAACGTGACGCCTGCTGATTTAGGCATGCATTACCGTCATATCGATGCACCGAAAGACTGGATTTTCAC
>DASWYT010000134.1:0-3696 GCA_036404835.1 Alphaproteobacteria bacterium
CAGCCATTTTTTTAGCAACTATGTGCTTTCAGGAACATCCTGACCGCATAATTAATCAGATCATTTTCTTCCTGTGGTGTAATACCATCGCGTACCCCCAGCAAACACCTCATATGGTGCTTGCCCTTCAGGCAATTCAAAAAGAAACTGGTCGACAACGTCGCATCCGCAGACTGTCGGGAGCCAGGATCATTTTGAGGAATTGCCGCGCCACTTCCGTTAGCGCCTTTTCCGGCTGGTCGCCGATCAGTTCCTTTTCCCGGATGGATGCAAAAATCTCGCAACGCCGCCCGATCACGGCGCTGAACAGGGCTTTCTTGTCGGACTTTATGGATGTCTTACAACTTTATCAGACACAAGGTGATCTGGTGCGCGCCCACGGGGAATCTGACGGCCCTACACAAAGCTTTGGCTGTTTCTGAGTGATTTAAGGCAGATACCTCATTTTGATGTATAAACGCACACATAATAGGTGTATCATTCCAACGCCCCCGGATTTTGCTGTTTAACGGACTTGCTATGAAACTGCTTCTGAATTATCTCAAAAAATACAAACTTCTTGTCTTGTCGACATTCGGTTTTGCCATTATCAACCAATGTTTTTCCCTTCTTGATCCAATCATCTTCGGCAAGATGGTCAATCTGGTCGTGGATTATCCCAAAGACGGCGCAGCCTCCGTCTTTTTAAGAGCTGCCGGGTTGCTGATCCTGGCGAACATCGGTGTTGCAATGATCAGCCGTATTGCCAAGGCCTTCCAGGACTATACCACCAATCTGGTCATTCAGCGTTTTGGTGCAGATGTTTACACGGATGGACTGAAACATTCCCTGCAAATCCCGTATCAGGATTTCGAGGACAAGCAAAGTGGATCGACTCTGAATATCCTGCAACGCCTGCGCACCGATTCTGAAAAATTCATCACCAGCTTTATCAATATCTTTTTTACCGGCATTGTCGGTATCATTTTCATCATGGTTGTATCAGTCCAGATTTACGGCCCGATGTTCCTGATTTACCTGGTTTCCAGTGTTTTATTGTATGCCGTGGTCAATTTCTTGTCGCAAAAGATCAAGGTCGTACAGACTACGATTGCCCGCGAGACCAATCTTCTGGCCGGCAGCACAACAGAAAGCCTGCGCAATGTTGAATTGATCAAAAGCCTGGGACTGACCACCCAGGAGATCAACCGTCTGAATATCGCCACGCAAAAAATCCTGAAACTGGAACTGAAAAAAGTCCGCTCTCTGCGCAGTATCAGTTTTGCCCAGGGCACCCTGGTCAATTTCCTGCGCCAAAGCATCTTGTTCGTTCTGCTTTACCTGGCCTTCCGCAACGAGATCAATGTCGGCCAGATCACGACTTTGCAGTTCTTCTCCTTTTTCATTTTCTCGCCCTTGCAGGAAATGGGCAATGTCCTGATCAGTTATCGCGAGACAGAAGCATCGTTGCAGAATTTTGAAAAGATCCTCAATGCCCCGCTGGAAATCAAACCGGCTCACCCGCAATACATCAAAACAATCGAAAAGTTATCGTTTGAAAACGTCTCTTTCCAGCATAAAACAGCCAGACATAAGGCCATTTCCGACATCAGCTTTGATGTGCAGCGCGGTGAGACGATTGCCTTTGTCGGACCAAGCGGTTCCGGCAAGACAACATTGGTTAAATTATTGGTCGGCTTATACAAACCGCAAAGTGGTGCTATCAACTATAATAATATTGATTCATCCCAGATCGATATTGACGAATTGCGTAACCAGATAGGCTTTGTGACCCAGGATACGCAATTATTCTCCGGTACGATCCGCGAGAATTTATTATTCGTACGCCCGGATGCCAGCGAGGAATTACTGTATGATGTTCTGCATAAAGCATCATGTGCTAATTTACTGACACGCGCCGATAAAGGTCTTGATAGTTTTATCGGTGAAGGTGGTATGCGTGTGTCCGGTGGCGAGAAGCAACGCCTGTCCATTGCCCGCGCCTTGTTGCGCGACCCGAAACTAATCGTCTTCGATGAGGCGACATCCGCACTTGATTCCATCACCGAAGCGGAAATCTCGAAAACGATCCGTACCGTATCGCAGGCCAAGGACCATATGACGGTGATGATCGCTCACCGTCTCTCGACAATCTTGCATGCTGACCGTATTTACGTGCTTGAACGTGGTAAAATCATTGAGACCGGACGTCATGAAGAGTTGCTGGATATGAAAAGCCTGTACTACGCTATGTGGCGTCAACAAATCGGTGAACGTCTGGAAGACGAAGAAGACACATTGGCCGCTTAATGTCCCATTTTGTGCAGATACTGCGTGATCTCATCGAGTGACATCGCTTGGGCGGTGGGGTTAATCTTTAATGCGGCCTCCGGCATGGTGGCGGCATAAGCCTGGTTTGGATGTTGCACAATCCCTGTACCGCCTGCTGTGATGACTGCTTGCAGGCCGGCAGATCCATCATGATTGGCGCCGGTCAGGATAACCCCGACCAAGTCCTCACCATATGCATCTGCTGCCGTTTCGAACAGGACATCGATCGAGGGGCGTGAAAAAAGAACAGGCTCCTCACTCGATAATGATAAAGAACCATTCTTTTCTACCAGCAAATGATAGTCCGGTGGCGCGAGATAAACCGTCCCCTTCTGGATCATGTCTTTATCTTCAGCTTCACGGATAGGCATGGCACAACGGGCCTGCAGCAATTCAGCCATGATCGTCTTGCGATCCGGCGGCAAATGAACCACGATCATGATAGGTATCGGATAATCTGCCGGTAACTCCGGCAAAATGGCATATAATGTTTCCAGTGCGCCGGCAGAAGCGCCCATCACAATAGCCTCTGGTCTTTGTCCCTTCATCAATCCCCGTGTTTTTGATAGATCCGGTCATCCCGCGAGAAATCGTTGAATGCATGGACATGACATGAAAAACGTAGATTTTCCTTTGCACCCAATCCCAGGAACCCTTTACGGCCGAGCGATTCATCAAATAATGCGATAGCACGGTCCTGCAATGGCCGGTCGAAATAAATCAATACATTCCGGCATGAGATTAACTGCATCTCGCCAAAGACCGCATCCGTGACCAGACTGTGATCGGAAAATACCACACGGCGGCGCAGGCTTTTATCAAACGTCGCCGCACCATAGGCTGCTGTGTAATAATCGGACAAAGAGGTCCGGCCACCGGATTTTTGATGGTTCTCGGTAAAAAGCTGGATACGGTCAAGATTATAAGTTCCCGCTTCCGCTTTTTTCAGAGCCTGCTGGTTAATATCGGTAGCATAGAACAAGGTCCGGTCTTCCAGCCCTTCCTCACGGAACAGGATAACAAAGGAATATAATTCCTCGCCCGTACTGCACCCGGCAATCCACACCTTTAACGACGGATATGTCCGTAAGTGTGGAATGACTTTCTCACGCAATGTCTTGAAATAATGCGGGTCGCGGAAAAACTCGCTGACCTGTACCGTCATATAGGACAGCAACTCCGGCAACAGGGATTCATCATGCAGGATTTTATCCTGCATCTGGGAAAACGTCTCGCAATGAAAATGGCTGCGCGCCTGGACAAGACGGCGTTTTACCGACGCCATGGAATAGCCACGGAAATCATAATGGTATCTCTGGAAAAGCGCCTCCAGGAATAATCTGATTTCAATATCTTCGATCTTATGCGGCACAGCACCCTCTCTTA
>DASWYT010000135.1:0-10645 GCA_036404835.1 Alphaproteobacteria bacterium
TCGATCAGGAAACGGTCTAAGTGGGATTTGATTTCCTGGCGCAGATGTTCGCGGAAACCGGCCATCGCTCCGACGGCACCGGTCGCCATACGGGCGAAATCATCGAAAAACCGTCCATTATCGTGTCCAGCAGAGCGCGGCATTAAGTAATCCCAATCGTGTTAACCTTTCATTAGTATATCACAGATTGAGACGCCCCGGAAGAAAAATAACAAAGCGTTAACTATTTAAAGTGTTAAGCCGCTTCACTATCGTTCCGCTCGACCTCGAGCAATTTTAACTTACGGTGCAGCGCTGAACGTTCCATGCCGACGAAATGTGCCGTGCGGGAAATGTTGCCGCCAAAGCGGTTAATTTGGGACAGCAGGTATTCACGCTCGAAAATCTCGCGCGCTTCCCGCAAAGGTAAACGCATAATCTCGTCGGCCTTGCTCAGGTGGGTTGTCGCCAGGGTCGCATTGCGGAACTCCGGCGGCAGCATTTCGGCGCGAATCGTTTCGCCACTTTCGGAACGCATGATCAGCAGCCATTCCATCAGATTGCGCAGCTGGCGGATATTGCCCGGCCAGGCGTAATTCTGCAGCACCGCCAAAGCATCATGACCAATCTGTTTGATCTTCAGGCCATTCGCACCGGCAATCTGTTCCATGAAATAGCTTGTCAGAACCGGCACGTCTTCGATGCGTTCTTTCAGGGATGGCACATTCAACGGCATCACATTCAGGCGGTAATAGAGATCCTGGCGGAACTGGCCGGTTTCAATCAATGTCTGCAGATTGCGGTTGGTCGCTGCCATGAAACGAATATCGACTTCGACAGCTTTGCCGCTGCCCAGGCGTTCGAAACGCTGATCCTGTAACACGCGGACCATCTTGGCCTGCGTCTCGGCCGGCATATCGGCAATCTCGTCCAACAGGACCGTACCGCCATGCGCACGTTCCAGTAAACCGATCTTGCGTTCACCTGTGGTGTTGCGATCTTCCCAGCCGAATAATTCCTCTTCCATATCCTGCGCGCGCAATGTGGCACAGTTCAGGATCACGAAAGGCTGTGTCGCGCGTTTGGATTTCGCATGCATGTTACGGGCAGCGATTTCCTTACCTGCACCCGCCGGGCCGGTGAAGAGAACGCGGCTGTTGGTGGCTGCCACTTTTTCCAGATTCTCACGCAATTGCTGGGCCAGGGGTGATTGGCCGATCAATTGGGTCGCGCCACCGAAACGTTTTTTCAGTTCGGCATTCTCGCGTTTTAATGTGCTGTCGCTCAAAGCGCGTTGTACGGTCAACAACAGACGATCGGATTTGAACGGTTTTTCGATGAAATCATAGGCACCGTGATGGATCGCCTGGACGGCGGTTTCGATATTGCCGTGGCCGCTGATCATGATGACCGGCACATGGCTGTAATCACGTTGCAGACGTTTCAGGAAATTCAGGCCATCTTCCTGGGCATTCTCGAACCAGACATCGAGGATGATCAAGCTCGGGCTGCGACGGTTGATTTCATCCCATGCCTTTTGCGTGTTCTCAGCCTGACGGGTCTGGTAGTTTTCATCCTCCAGAATACCGCTGACTAACAGGCGGATGTCTTTTTCATCATCCACGATCAGGATTTCATCATTCATGGTTCTGCTCCTTACTCTCAAATAACGGTACCGTCATGGCGACAATCGCGCCATGCGGGTCATTTTGTTTCAATGTTATCTTGCCGTTATGGTCTTCGATAATCTTGGCAACGATGGACAGGCCCAAACCTGTGCCATGTTCTTTTGTGGTGACATACGGATCCAACAGATTTGCCGGCACATCCTGTGGCCAGCCCGGACCATTATCGATCACTTCGATAAGGGCATGGACCGCTTCCGGTTTTACGTGAATAACAATCTGCAGTGCCGTGCTGTTTGCATCCGTTAAAGACTCAACGGCATTTTTGATCAGGTTGATCAGGGCCTGGCGGATTTGCTGGCGGTCTGCCATGACGATCAAAGACGCTACTGCATAATCCGTAACAAACTGAATTTGCGGGTGGCTGTGCTGGAACAGGACCAATACTTCCTGACAGATCGTAATCAGGTTCTCGGCCTGTTTCTTTGTCTGCGGCATGCGGGCAAAGGCCGTGAATTCATCGATCATGCGGCGAATATCATCCACCTGGCGGGTGATTGTATCGGTACACAGGTCGAATGTTTCCTTGCCCTCGGTAATTTGCGGGCCGTATTTGCGTTTCAGGCGTTCAGCCGATAGCTGGATCGGTGTCAGCGGGTTCTTGATCTCATGGGCCACACGGCGTGCCACATCGGCCCAGGCGGCTTTCTTCTGGGCATCGACCAGGGGCGAGATATCATCGAATGTGGCGACATAGCCACGGATCGTTTCGGAATTGATATCAGCCGACATGCGCACGACCCAGTGAGGCGGATCGGCCTGATCGAGCGATTCAATCGTCACTTCCGTTTCCATCTCATGCGCCTGTTTACGGCGCAGGGCACGGCGGATTTTTTCAATCTCCGGACAGATCGTGCCCATTTTTTCGCCACGTAAATCCTGACCGGTACGCTGTAACAATTTCTGGGCGGATTCATTGGCAATCATAATCGTACCATCCGTATCCAGGCCGATTACACCGGCATTGACGCCGCCCAGGACGGCTTCACTGAAACGGCGACGCTCATCCAGTTGCTGGTTGACACGCACCAGATCGCGGCGCTGATTGGCCAGCTGGTCGGCCATGCTGTTGAAGGTCCGGCCCAGTGTGCTCAGCTCATTTTCAAAATTATCTTCTTCAACGCGGATATTCAGATCACCTTCACCGATTTTTTCGGTGGCTTTGACCAGGCGCATGATCGGCATGACCAGCCGTTCAGCCAATGTCAGACCCGCCCAGATCGCGATAAAGAGCAGCATGACGGCGACCAGCAGGAAGATCAGCGACATGGCAATCTTCAGCTGTGATTGCCGTGCTTCCAGCAAGCTATATTCGCTGACCGCCTTATCCGTCATTTCAATATGGTCGAGGACTTTCTCATCGACCAGACGACCGACGAACAAATAAGTATCGAAATAATTATCCAGTTTGACCAGGGCGCGGACGCGGTCTTCCTGTTCGCCCACGAACAGAACGACTTCACCATCGTCAGCCTGTTGCAGTTTCCGGCTGAAATCGTCCGGCAGGAATTCGATACTGAAGGATAAGCCCCCCCTTGCCAGGATTTTCTGATCGCTATTGACCAGGATGGCTTCGGAGAGATTGCGGACAAAGGTCTGCGTATCGATGAAATTCTGCAGGGCATCCGTATGAAGAATAAGGCGCGAGGCTTCACGGTTTAAATCATTCGCCATGCCCAGAATATCAGCACTGATCGCTTTCTGGTGTTCCTTCAGATAAGCCTGTGCCACGATCTGGGATTCTTTGACCGCCACATTGATGCGGTCGCCGAACCAGGATTGCACGCTGAATTGCAGGAAGACGATGGCAAAGATCGCCATGATCAAAGCCGGGATAGCCGCCAGGGCGGAAAAAATCGCTACCAGTTGAATATGCAGTTTCGATCCCAGCACGTTCTTGCGGCGTCGGCGCCACATCAGATAGGTCCGCCAGCCGATCATGCTGGTCAGGATCACCAGCAAGGCCAGATCGATATGCAGCAACAGGAAGATTTGTTTTGCGCCTTCCTTAGCATGACCGAATAACGATGATTCCGTCAATGTTGCGTAAGTCGCCACACCCGCCAGCACGGAAACAATGACGATCAATAGCGTAAGGCCTTTAAGCCAATGCTGACGTCGAAACAGGTGAAGCGGGCGCACCATGAAAAACCGTTGCAATTGCTGGAGATTTGTTTAGCCTAGAATAAACTGTTACAGATTTACCACACTGTTGCAAAAAGGCAAGTATGAAGCTGCACCTCAACCCCATTCCAGCGCCCCTGACCGCCTGGTCGCCTCTCGTCTGGCTTGTCACATGGGGGCATAGCGGCCGCGTGGCTCCGGCTTCTGGAACGTGGGGAACTCTTGCTGCTTTGCCGTTTGTTATTTATATCAGATATTTAGGCGGTGGTTTAAGCCTGATAGGCTTTGCCCTGGTCTGTTTCCTGGCCGGTTTATATGCCATTCCGCGTTACACAGCCTATACCGAGAATAAGGACCCGCCTGAGATCGTGCTGGATGAGGTTGCCGGTATCGCCCTGACCTTTATTGCGGCCCCTCATCTTGATATTTTGACCATTCTCTTTGGTTTTACCCTGTTTCGCGCTTTGGATGCCCTCAAGCCCGGCCCGATTGGCTGGTGTGACCGTAAGTTGAAAGGCGGCATGGGCGTGATGATGGATGATATTGTGGCTGGTATTGTGGCCTCTTTATGTGTATATGGTTTACAACAAATAATTTGAATTCAAGAGGATGAAATGTTTCCGGCACCCTTGCAGGAAAAAATCAAGCGATTGCAGACAAAAATGGTTGGTGAGAATGCGCAGCTCGTCGTGGCTGAAAGCTGCACTGGCGGTTTACTGTGTGCGGCCATTACCAGCGTTGATGGTGCGTCTGAATTCTTCCGTCGCGGCTATGTCGTTTATTCCAACCATGCCAAACGTGATTTGCTGGGTGTGCCGAAATTCATGATCGATGAATATGGCCAGGCCAGCCCGGAAGTCGCACGCGCCATGGCGCAAACAGCCCTGGACCGTAGCAATGTGCATTATGCCGTAGCCATTACCGGTGTCGCCGGTGAAACGCGTTTCAACAAGCCAAAAGGCACGATCTTTATCTGCCTGCAGAAACGCGAAGAAAAACCGCAAGTCTATGAATTCCATTTCGACGGCGAACGCGCCGACATCCAGTTACAGAGCGTTGAGAAATCAATTGATTTGCTGTTGGGCGCTTAAACTTATTTTTCAGGAGATGTCATGCCTTGGGTAACGATTAATATACTTGCCGGGACATCTGTTGAGAAAAAGAAGAAACTCCATACTGAGGTAGCAACTGCAATCCAGAATGCATTGGATATTCCATTGGAACATGTCCGTATTCATTTGGTCGAAATGGCAGATGACGATCATTCCATTGGCGGCATCGGTATCCGCGAGATACTCAATCAATAATAAATCTCACGTTGTTATATAGTGACAGCAGCCGCGTTTGTTAAATTAATGTATTGACATATATGTTATTTGTTTCTATTCTCCTGCGATATATCTGTAGGAGGATGACATGGACGAAAACATCCATATGTTCAAAATCACTGAAACCATCGATGCTTATATCCTGAATAAAGGCGTGATTTCAAATGGTGACAGTATTGAAAATATCTATAAACAAGCAGAACTCCTGAGAACAATTGCTACAGAGAACCAGCAATATGAAGTTGCCGCTAATGCTCGCGTCGCTCAGAAAATGGCTATAGATGCTGGTGGTGATCGTTTCGATCTCACGACACGGACTCAGTTTATGAAAGAAGAAATTCTTATTTTACAAAGTCTGAGAGCAAAGCCTGAAAAATACAAAGAAGTTGTCAGTGATGTCGTCACATACGGAAAAAGGATTCATGGCCGAAAAGTTGCTGAATTCCAAAAACGTTATACGACTGAGTAAATATCTGCTGCTCGTTTTTCAATCGACCCAACCATCCGTTTGACGATTTCGTTGAAGAACATCATGGCCATGTTCTGGATCAGGCGGGATTCAAATTCAAACACCACTTTGAAATCGATCAGGCAGCCATCCGGGTGTGGCACGAAATGCCAGACCGTATCGAGATGCTTTAACGGGCCGGACAGATAATCCACTTCAATCGTGCGGCTGCGCGGGTCCAGCATGACCTTTGAGCGGAAACGTTCGCGAATGAATTTATAACCGGCCGTCAGATCAGCGATGATTTCCGTTTCACTGGCGCGCAGGATTTTGACATCCATGCACCATGGCAGAAACTGGTCATAGGATGCGATATCACCGACCAGGCGATACATCTGCTCTGGTGTATAAGGAACAACCCGTTTTTCCGCGTGTGAAATCATGGTGCCGCCCGATCAGGATTTTTTGTCCATGACGTCTTTGACCTTTTCCGCCAGTTGCTTGAGGCTGAAAGGCTTCGGCAGGAAATGGACATCCTCACCCATATCGTCTTTGAACTTATCCTCGGTGTAGCCGGACATGAAGATGATCGTCATGGTCGGATACATCTCGCGGACTTTGCGGCCCAGCTCGATACCATCCATCCCCGGCATGATCACGTCACTGACCATCAGATCGACGTGCAGTTTGTCATCCACCAGCAGCGACAAGGCATTCTCGGCACTGTTGGCTTCAAAGACTTCGTAACCTTTATTCTGCAGGGCGCGGACCGAGAAGCTGCGAACAGCATCTTCATCTTCGACCAACAGGATGCGGGACGAACCGGTCAGATCTTCGGCTTTTGGTTCTGCTTCGATCTTATCGGTCGTAATGGCTTTCTGTTCCGTCATGCGCGGCAGATAGATACTAAAGGTCGTGCCTTTGCCCAGATGCGTTTCAACGGTGATATAACCATTGGACTGGCGAACGATACCATACACGGTCGAGAGGCCTAAGCCCGTCCCCTGCCCCAATGGCTTGGTCGAGAAGAACGGATCGAAGATACGCTCAAGCACATCGGTCGGAATACCGGTACCCGTATCGGTAATATCGATGACGACCCATTCGCCCGGCGGCATTTTTTCCGTGCCAGACATTTCGCGTTCACGCTTGGTCACCAGATTACGCGTCTGTAAAGACAAATTGCCGCCATGGGCCATCGCGTCACGCGCATTGACGGCCAGATTGACGAGAACCTGTTCCATCTGGCCCTGATCGACTTTAACCAGGCCGACATCGCGCTCATGATTGATTTTCAGTTCGATATTCGCACCGAGCAGACGGCGCAACAAATGCGAGACCTCGGTAATGATCTCGGTGATATCCAGAATCTTCGGCTGCAAGGTCTGCTGGCGGCTGAAGGCCAGCAATTGACGCACCAGGTTGGCTGCACGGTTGGCGTTTTGCTTGATCTGCATGATATCGGCAAAGGACGGATCACCGGCCCGGTGACGGATCAGCAACAGATCGCAGAAACCGATCATCGCAGTCAGCAAGTTGTTAAAGTCATGCGCGACACCACCCGCCAACTGGCCGACAGCCTGCATCTTTTGGGATTGCGCGAATTGCGCCTCCAGATTCTTACGTTCGGTGACATTGATAAAGTGCAGGACGACACCGGTTTCACCCATGAACGGGCTGGCGAACATCTGCACAATCGCCAGGTTGCTACTGCGTGTGGTAAAGCTGACTTCAAGCGGCGATTCCGGACGCTGACCGCTGCGGATTTTTTCAAGGGTCGCTTCGACTTTCGGCTTGTCATCCGGCTTGATCAGATCGAACAGGCTCTTTGATAACAGCGCATGAACCGGGTAATCCAGCATCTGGCTGAATTCTTCGTTGCACTCGGTCAACTGGCCGCGATTATCGATCAGGGCAATACCGAGCGGCGCTTCTTCAAAGAAACGCTGGAAACGGTCTTCGGATTGTTTCAGGGCGGTCTTCCAGGCACGTTCCGGCGTCAGGTCGCGGATAATGGAACGTGTGCGCACAGACCCATCCGGTGCCTTCAGGATCGTATGGGATAAGGACGCCTGAAACTCACGGCCGTCAAACGCACGCACGCGGACTTCACCGCGTTGCGTCGGCAGATCACCATCCAATGGCAACACCGCATAAGGCGGCAGCGACATATCAGGATCGATCAGGATATCTTTGAGCGTGTACTGGCCGTTGCACAAATCACGGCCTTCCGCACCCAGCCAGGTGACGAATGTATCGTTGGTGAAGATAAAGGCACCCTTCTCATCCAATGAGAAGAAACCGACCGGCGCATGATCCATAAATTCGATCAGACGCACACGTTCGCGCAAAAGGCGCTGATTATCATCATGCGACGATGAAATATTGTCGAATGACCAATAGGTATAACCTTTCCAGCTTTCGATCGGCTGGGCCTGGCAACGCAGCCAGCCCGGCTTGCCGGCTGTCCAGAACGCGGTGATCAGATCGGCCGGTTGTCCCGACTTACCAGTCTCGACGAAATCCTGCAGCGTGTCGAGTTCGTGGTCATGGCCGGATGCCAATGCCATGGGCAGATCGTCGATACTGAAACCACGGCTCGACGGCATCATGCGCTGGAGATTGGTATTGGCATAGATCGTCTTGGATTGCGGATTGGTGATCATATGGCCGTGCTGGCTACCTTCCAGGATAGCAACCAGAATGGCGCGACGGTTATCCGCATCGCGTTTGAAATTGCGCGTCCATTTGGCCATGCCGATCAGCATAATGCCCAGCAATACCACCAGGCCGACGGCCAGCCAGAAATCGACACGCTTGAGGTAAAGCTGCCAGTCACCCAGATTGAAAAAGGTCAGGCCAACACCAAAGACGGTGGCGATATACAGAATAACAACAGCAACTTCCCATGGGACAATGCGCCGGGATTTGAATTTTTCCTGGCTGTCGGCGGATTTGCTGAGATCGAGCTGAACTTCATGTGAATTTGACATGGGACTATGTTACCTGCGCCCTTTGAGCGAGTAAACATAGGAAATCACTTCCGCCACGGCTTTATAATGCTCTTCGCTGATTTCATCATCTATTTCCATCGAGGCATGCAGACCACGGGCCAGAGGCGGGTTTTCCACGATGGGCACATTGTGCTCTTCGGCCAGGGCCCTGATGCGCAAGGCCAGATTATCTATACCCTTCGCGGTCACCACGGGGGCATTCATTTTCTCGCGGTTATATTCCAAAGCCACGGCATAATGGGTCGGGTTGGTGATGATCACACTGGCATCGGGGACGCGGGCCATCATGCGCTGGCGGGCTTTTTGCGCCCGCATCTGTTTGATCTTGCCTTTGACGACCGGGTCGCCTTCCGCCTGCTTATATTCGTCCTTGATTTCCTGTTTCGACATACGCAGCGATTTGTTCAGCTGATAGCGCTGATACACATAGTCACCGACCGCCAGCACAAAGGTGATCGACAAGGTCACAATAAAGAGCTGAACGATTTCCTGCCGCAGGATACCCAGAATAATGCCCAGATCCTGACCTATAAGCCCCTCGCCGTTTTCGACATAGGGCCGCAATATAACAGTCGTCGCGCCGCCGATAATCGATAATTTCGCAATGCTTTTTGCCAGTTCCACCAGGGATTGCATCCCGACCAGGCGTTTAAAACCCGGCAACGGATTCAGTTTCGAAAATTTCGGTTCGAGTTTCGCCCAGGTCAGCAAAGGTCCCACTTGGGCCAGGGGCGCCAGAATACCGGCCAGCATGATCACGCATAACGGCACCAGCAGATAAGGCCCGATGGTTATCATCAGATCGAACAGCAAGGCATGCGCGCCGCCGCCATCGAGAACGATGCTATGCGGTGCAGCAATAAAATTCTTGAGCTTTCTCGCCAAATCTTCTGAAAAACGCCCCAGGACCGTAGCCACCAGAAAAGCACCGGCCGCCATGACCACCCAGCTGTTCAGTTCACGGCTCAGGGCTACCTGGCCCTTTTCCCGTGCCTCGTTCATCTTCTTCGCACTGGCATCTTCGGTCTTATCGTCTTCTTCTTCTTCTGCCACAGCAAAATTCCTTTACTCGGTCAGGAAGTGGTTGAGGTAGAGCCCGAACTCGCTCATGAAATACATCATCATGCTGGACAGGATCGTAATCAGGGTGATACTGCCGACCAGCATCTGGACAGGCACACTCAGGACAAAAACCTGGACTTGCGGCACTAAACGCGCAACAAGGCCCATGGCAAAGAGAATGCCGATAATGATGACCAGGAATGGCGCAGCAATCTTCAGGCCAAGAACCAGGCTTTCACCGATCACATCTGCCATATGTTGTGCCATGTCACCGGCAAATATCTCGCTGCCCGGTACAAAGATCTGATAACTGTCGATCAGGCCGGTAATAACCTGATGATGCATATCCAGCGCAAAGAACAGGGTCGTTCCCAACATCACCATAAAGGTACCGATGACGGTGCTGCTGGAACTCATGGTCGGGCTGAAGATAAATGCGTTGCTCATCGACATGGAGGTTGCAATCAGGAAACCGGCAAACGCCAATGTACTCATCATGATCTGCACCAGCCCACCAATGAATATTCCGATAAGCATTTCACGCCCGATCAGGAACGCCAGGCCAAAGACATTTGGCGGTTGAGCCGGCAGGAAAGTGTATAGGACCGGTGTCAGCAATAATGAAAAACAGAGTGCGAATAACAAGCGGATTTGCGGTGTGACCGTGGCGTCACTAAAGCCCGGCAAGGTCATGAATGCGGCACCAATCCGGCTGAAAATCAGCAGGAAGGCGTAGATTTGCGTCATGAGCAATGTTTCGAGCGTCATTGTGCATTAACGATCCGGTCGGCAATCATCAGGGTAAAATCACTTAACATGGTGCCCATATAAGGCAGCAACGCATAGAGCGAAATAAAGATCATAATGATCTTTGGCACAAAGGTCAGGGTCGCTTCTTGGATCTGGGTGACGGCTTGCAAAATGGAAACCGTCAAACCGATTACCAATGTAATGAGCATCAGCGGCAGGCTGATTTTAAACATCAGCAAAATGGCGTCGCGCCCA
>DASWYT010000136.1:0-15805 GCA_036404835.1 Alphaproteobacteria bacterium
ACAGGCTGAATAAGCCCCAAAATGACAACGGGCTGAATAAATCAGCCCGGTTGCAAATAGATCAATTGAAAAAGACCAAGTCTTAGAAGCCCAGATTAAAAACCTTGGCGTGTTTTCTTACGTGGGTTCTTTTTGTTGATGACATAGGTACGGCCGCGGCGGCGAACGATAATGCCGTCTTTTTTCAGTGTCTTAATAGAGGAACGTACTTTCATGGCCTTAACCTTATCGTCTTGAGTATTGTATTGGTTGGCGATTCTTAGCAAGCCTGGCGGTTCAGGTCAAGCTTTTTCGGCCCTAAACCCCGGAAAACTGGCAAAAACCCATAAAAAAAGCCCGCCGAAGCGGGCTTTCTCAATAATGGGACCAAAGATTAACGTACAACGATCAGAGCGCGACGGTTGCTTTGGCTTGGTGTGTTGTCCGGGGTGGCAACCAGAGGCTGGGCTTCACCGAAGGATTTCAGCACGATCACGTTGGATGGAACGCCTTTTTTGACCAGGGCGGCAGCAACGGCGCGGGAACGGCTCTGGGACAGAGACAGGTTCTTGTCGGCGTTACCAACGCGGTCAGCGTGACCAGCGATCAGGACTTCTTTGGCACCGGCGCGGTAAGCGGCAGCAGCGGAATCAACCGTTGCCCAGCCTTTGGCGCTCAGCTTGTTGCTGTTGGTCTCAAAGAAAACGCGATAGATTTTGTCCATGACAGGTTTGCCATGGCAAGCGCCTTTATACATCTGGCAGAAAGCCTGATAGAACTGGGCGCGGCAATCGTTTTCCTGGTTTGTCGGGATCCATTTCTCCTGAGTTTGTTCAACCCAGCAATCGAAATAGGCTTGAGCCTGACCGGCAGCGATTGGTGTCGTTACTTTCTTCTGGTCTGGAACCAGAGCGATTTGCAACATGTCGTAAGCATTTCTCAGCTCAGGTGTGTTAACGTTCCAGGCTTCTGGATCTTCTGGTTGTACATCCTGGCCTTTTTCAGCGCGGTAAGCCTTGCTGTTGTAATATTTGGCGTCAGAAGCGTCGAACCATTTTTCGGTTTCGAGTGTCGCGAGTTGGCGATATGTTTTTGCCAGTTCGCCACGGAAGGCTTCCGTTGGAGAAACACGTGGGGATACATAGGACGTCACTTTGTCAGTGGCGGTTTCGCTGGTGCGCATGGCTGTCGAACAAGCGGTTACTAAGAGCGCAGCAGCAGCGATAGTCATCACAGCTTTGGCTGGCGAGAAGCGACGGATCATATTTTTTTCTCCTATCAAATTCGGAATAAAAGGGGCAGAAGGCTCCTTACGTCCCTATATATACGGGACATAGGGTCAAGACAAGTTCTGGACCCGTTTTAATCTTTGTAAAATTAACTATTTAGGCAAATGCATCGTTAAATTTCACGGGGTGCAGGACGGATAGAAAACAGGCTCTTGACAATATAAGAATATAATCCTATCATAAGATCTATATTCCTAATTCAAATCTCCCAACCTCAGGAGCCTCCCATGACCGTTACCTTACTGCCGCGCGATGCGGATGACCGTACCATTCCAGCCATGCGTTTGCGCCCCGGCGCGGCCCAGACGCTGGCCATCAGCACCACCTCCGTGCGGAGTACGCAATTCAACGCGGAAACCCGTGTCATCGGCGTTTATGCCACTGTGCCGGTTTTTGTCAGGCTGGGTGACAACACGGTTACCGCGACATCGTCGGATCATTATATTCCGGCCGATACGTATATGGATATCGCGATTGGCGGCGGTGTGCCGGACCAGTATGGCTATGCGGCCTTTATTCGCAGCAGTTCCGATGGCACGGTTTATATTTCGGAGAAATTCTGATGCTGTCGGGCATCGGCACGCGGCGCAAAGCATCGCGCCTGAATCTGGCAGCCATTCCCAATTGTGAATTCTGGGTCGATGCCGCGCGCATCGGCACGATCACCTATGCTTCCGGCAGCAATGTGCAGGAGATCAGGGATCTGTCGGGCAAGAATCGGCACCTGACAAAAACCGGTTCCGGCAATGACACAATTTACCCGGTGTATAATGCGGCGGAAAAAGGCATTCAGTTTCTCAGTACGGCATTCGACCAGATGGTCGCGGGCAATGTCGGTGACTGGAATTTCATGCATAATGGTACGGGCTGTACGATTATGATGATGCTGAAAGTGAACAGCGATTTCGCGGCAAACGGTATCTTGTTATCGACGGCATCGGATGTGGCGGCCGGTGTCGGGACAAATCTGTCTTATTATAACACCAACCAGAATCTCAATGTGACGACACGCAATGGCACCAGCCAGACCTTTGTCTCGAACGGGGCCACGAGTTCGCTGCAGAAAGATATCACGCAGATTTTTTCCGTGCATATCGAAAACCGCGCCAGCGTCGTGCCGGACCTGGTGACACGCAATAAAGGTATTACGGATATCATCACTAATCCGGCCAGCACGTTCAGCAATGCCAACAGCACGGATAAGTTATTTGTCAGCAAGCTGGCCAGCGGTGTGATGAAAGGCAAATTCATCCTGAAGAAGGTTGCGATTTTCAGCCGCCGTTTACGGCCGGATGAAGAGCAACGGATTTTGCGGGCCTGGGCCAAAGATGACAATATAACACTGACTTTACCAGCCCCGAAAAACCTGGCGGTGATCGCCGGTCAAAGCAATGCCAAGGGACGCGGCGTGATCAGTGAATCCTCGTATGTCGGCGGCGCGGCGACAATCAGCAATGCTTATATCTGGAATAATAGTTCCTTTGCCTGGGCAAATTTACAGGCGGGCGTCAATAATGATGCGTATGATACGACGAAGCTGGGTGTGGAAATGAGTCTGGCAAAGAATTTCACGACAAGCAAAGCACAGCCGCTTTACATCATGAAATATGCAGTTGATGGCACATCTGTTGTGCAATGGCTTCCGGCGACGGGCAGTTTCAATACATTGCGCGATATGATCCAGCGTGCCGTATGGTCGATTGAGGATTCAGGCTCGCCTGTGCGGCCGGTGGCCTTTATCTGGTACCAGGGGGAATCGGATGCGATGAATGCCACAGATGCCGGCAATTACATGGCGCGTTTGCAACAATTCATCGATGGGGTGAATACGATTTACGGTGTGGCGCAAATACCGTTCTTTATCGTACAGATTCAGCAAAGTCCGTATCAGGTTGGAACCGTGACAGTCCAGGATGCCGGGTTCGTCACCAGCGTGACCAGCCCGTACAGCGCTTATACATCTTTTGTCGAGACAGGTGATATTGCCGTCAATCTCGATACGCATCACATCACGGCGGCCAGCTTTGAAGCACTGGGCCAGCGTATTGTGTCACGGATCAGGGATTAGTGCTTCTTGCTGTAAAATTCAGCCGTGGCACGCGCCAGATCGGCAATGATCTTCTCGCGTGCGGCTTCGCTCTCGGTGGAATCACCGACGAATACGGCGATGGCGATATTCTTGCCATCCGGTGTGGTGATGATGCCGATATCGTTCGTGGCTGCCGTGACGTTTTTCCATGTGCCGCTGGTGCCGGTTTTGTGCGCTAATGTCCAGCCCTGCGGCAGGCCGGCTTTCAAACGGTTCGGTCCGGTTTTGGTTTCACGCATGATGTTCAGCAGATAATCGGTAGAAGTTTCTGACAATAAATCACCTTTGGCGAAACGGTCCAGCAAAATACCCATCGCACGCGGCATCGCCGTATCGCGTGTATCGGTCTGATAGATTCTGTAAGCCATGTCGCGTTTTTCGACCGGAACGCTTTTGATCGCTTTGCTGAAGATGATTGGATCGGCGAACTCCGGAATCCAGGTCAGGCCGATCGTTTCGCTTTGCAAATGACGTTCGTCACGATTGACGTTGATATGCTCGATCTCTTTGCGGTTCAGGAAACTTTGCACGGCCTGCGGGCCACCGATCTTCGCCACCAGAACATCATTGGCAGTACTGTCACTATCGACGACGGCCCGTTTGACCAGATCGCCGATGGTCGTGGTGTAACCGTCTTTACCCACTTTTTCAGCAATCGGCTGGATGGATACGGACAAATCTTTTTTATGGATCGTGATCTTGTCGCTGATGGTCAGTTTTTTCTGATCGACCTGATCCATCACCGCCATCGCGGTCAGGAGTTTCGTTGTGCTTTGCAGGGAGAATATCTCATGCCCTTTGACGCAGGCCAGATCGTCTCCATCCTGGATACAGACACCGACACGGCCTTGATGCTTGGCGATGATCTTTTCAAATGTGGCCACCAACGGCGCCATATGCGGCGGAATCGGACAGGCAACGGCAAACGATGCCACCAGCGATAAGGCCAGGGCAGAAACGATCAGATATTTTTTCATGGGAACTCTGCAAAAATTGAAGAGATGGTGCGGCCAAGAAGACTCGAACTTCCACGGGGTTTCCCCCACAGCGACCTCAACGCTGCGCGTCTACCATTCCGCCATGGCCGCGAAAGGCAGGACTGAGGTTATAACAGACTGGCCGTGTATGTCAAAACGCGTTAAAATGCCCGGATGGAATGGTTGATTTCCCCGCAAACCGTTGAATATATGGACGCTGTCGCCGCGATGGAGCGGCGTGTGGCCTTGATTCGTGCCGGGGACGCGCCGGAGCAGGTCTGGCTGCTGGAGCATCCGCCGCTCTATACGGCCGGGACCAGCGCCAAGGATACCGACCTGGTCGAGGCCCGTTTCCCGGTCTTCCAGACGGGTCGGGGCGGCCAGTATACCTATCACGGCCCGGGCCAGCGTGTGGCCTATGTGATGCTGGATCTGAAGAAGCGCGGTAACGACATACGTCGCTATGTCTTTGATCTGGAAGAATGGCTGATCCAGTCTCTGGCGGTATTCGGGATTGCGGGACGGCGAATTGCAGGCCGTGTCGGTATCTGGGTCGGGAATGAGATCAGCGCCCAAAAGATTGCGGCCATCGGGGTGCGCGTCCGCCATGGCGTGACCTATCACGGCGTCAGTATCAATGTGGACCCGGACCTGTCCCATTTTAACGGGATCGTCCCATGCGGGATTGCCGATGCCGGGGTGACCTCATTTAAAGCCCTGGGAATACAGGCCGGGATGGCCGATCTCGACAAGGCCCTGCAGGAAAAAGCGACCTTGCTCGTTTAGTCATATTAAATTGACATTCGTGGCGCAGCGCCATAGCATAGACGGTCGGAGTATTTCACATGCAAACAGAAAATTTTAGCAACGGCCCGTATTTCGGGTCACGGGCCAGTGCGTCCGTACCGGCAAAACCGGAACTGCGTTTTGACCAGGATAAAGACGGCAAGCTGATCACGCTGGAGAAAGCATTCAAAAACCTCAAAAGCGATGTGCGCGAAAACAGACGCAGCAAGCTGATGCATGGTTTCCCCTTCGTGGAATTTCCGGATACACGCTGGCAAAACAGCATGGCGCAACAGGCGCTGAATCTGGCACGCCAGAAAAGCGTCATGGCCGACTGGCAATTATTGTTGACCGCCAGCGCCGTGGTGTGGGCAGAAGATAAAACATTGCAGGCCAAAAGCCACAAAGCATTTCGCCGTGCGTGGAAAGGCATGAACCGTTACGTCGAACAGCTGACCCCAAAAGACGAAGCCTATAAGGATGTGATCAAGAATGGTATCCGCACAGGCTTGTACCGTACGCAACAACCGGAACGTTTTGCCGGTTTATTTGATGTACCGGAAACCAGCCTGGCCCGGCGCGTTCTGCGCAAGGTCGATAAACTGCGTCAGGCTTATCAGCATAACAGTGCCGATGCAGTCACTGTCCAGCGAACGCAAAAACGTTATGAACATGCGTTGGCGAAATGGGACGAAAATGGTGGCGATATGTCGCTGAAATATATGCGTATTGCGTTACGCCGGAAAAACCTGCTGCAACGTTTGCTGACGCCGGAGAAAAAATAATTTAAAGCGGGCTGACCAGATGGCCGACCGGCTCGCCGCCCAGCATGTGGAAATGCAGGTGCGGTACTTCCTGATGGCCATGCTCACCGCAATTGGTGACCAGGCGATAGCCTTTTTCCGTCATGCCCAATTCAGCGGCGATTTTCGGAATAGCACGCCACAAAGCGACGATCTCGGCGTCGGTGGCGTTTTCACCAAAGGCGCTGGCATTTTCATGCGGGCCTTTCGGGATGATCATGACATGAATCTTGCGGCGCGGATGAATATCATGAAACGCCAGCACATGGTCGTCTTCATAGACTTTTTTGCATGGAATCTCGCCACGGATAATCTTGGCGAAGACATTATTCGGATCATAAGCCATGATTATTTCTCCTGCGGTGTTTTCGGTTGCGGCCAGTCCTGTAATTGCTTGCAGAAATAATGGCCCGGGACGGTTTCGCCATGGACATACGCGTAAAGCGGATGCGTGCCGAAATGCGTGTAATTATTTTTCTTGAAAAGCTGGATCGCGCCGAATTGCGTCTCGCGCACGTTCAACGAAATCACACAGAGATTTTTCTCGCGTGCGGCGGCTTCCAGCGTATCAATCAGCAATTGGCCGAGACCCTGGCCGCGTGCCCAGGGTGCGACGAAGAACGTCGTCAATTCGACATTCAAGGCCTGGGCCTGGTTGTTCGGTGCATTTTCGACCAGTTGCGCGGTGCCGGCAATCGTGCCGTCGACGCGGCCGACAAACAGGTGGCGTTGCGGCACGGCCAGTACGCCCTGCCAGTAACGTTCGAGAATATAGCGGGATGGTTTGTCGACCCAGCCGAAACCGCCATCGAGTTCGATTGCGGCGTCGGTCGCATCACATAAATCGTCACGGTCGCGCGGCGATAACTCGGTTATCAGCCCGGCGGTAATTTTTGGTTTTGACAGATCATTCATGGAAGAAGATTATAAACCCCGAAAAGCGGTTTGGCTATCCATTGACACTGTTTCTGTGAAGAGTATTTTTAAGGAATAATATAAAGGGATAGAAAGATGCATCATTCCGATCAACCTGCCGTCTGGCATGGCACAACGATTATCGCGGTACGCAAAGGCAATGATATCGTCATTGCCGGTGACGGCCAGGTGTCGCTGGGCGATACGATCCTCAAAGGCAATGCGCGCAAAGTGCGTCCTCTGGCGGGTGGCCGGGTGATTGCCGGTTTCGCCGGTGCGACGGCTGACGCATTTACCTTGTTCGAGCGTCTGGAAGCAAAGCTGGAGATGTATCCCAACCAGTTGATGCGCGCCTGTGTCGAGCTGGCAAAGGATTGGCGCACGGATAAATATCTGCGCAAACTCAATGCGATGATGGCGGTAGCGGATGTCAATGTGTCGCTGATCCTCACCGGCACGGGCGATGTGCTGGAACCGAATGACGGTCTGATCGGTATCGGCTCCGGCGGCAATTACGCTTTGGCGGCGGCGCGTGCCTTACTGGATCAAAATCTGGATGCGGAAGCGATTGCCCGTAAATCATTGAAAGTCGCGGCGGATATTTGCGTCTATACGAATGACCATGTGACACTCGAAAAACTGACGATTGAAAAATAGTGGAATTGGATTTGTAAGATGAGTTTGCCTGCTACATTTTTAACGCCTCGCGATATCGTGGCCGAACTGGACCGTCATATTGTCGGCCAGGCAGCTGCGAAGAAAGCCGTGGCCATTGCCCTGCGCAACCGCTGGCGCCGTCAGCAATTGGAAGGTCCTTTGCGCGATGAGGTATTGCCGAAGAATATCCTGATGATCGGACCGACCGGTGTCGGCAAGACCGAGATTGCCCGCCGACTGGCGAAATTATCGCAGGCACCTTTTATCAAGGTCGAGGCGACGAAATTCACCGAAGTCGGTTATGTCGGCCGCGATGTGGAAGCGATCATTCGCGATCTGGTCGAGATTGCCTTGAACAATACCCGCGCCCGTCAGCGCAAAACCGTGGAAGATGCCGCATCATCGGCTGCAGAAGAACGTTTGGTGCAGGCCTTGGTCGGTTATGAAGCATCCGACCATACGCGCGAAGTTTTCCTGCAACGCCTGCGCAATGGCGAACTGGAAGAGCATGAGATCGAGATTGAACTGGATGACAATGCGCAAAACGGCATGCCGAATTTCGACATTCCGGGCATGCCCGGCGTGCAGATGGGCGTGATCCAGATCGGCGAGATGCTGGGCAAGAGCATGGGCGGTGTGCCCAAACGCCTGCGCAAGATGAAGATCGCCGATGCGCGTGAAGCCTTGCTGGATGAAGAAGCCAATAAACTGATCGATGATGAAAAAATCGTCGATGAAGCGCTGGAAGCGGTGGAACAGAATGCCATCGTCTTTATCGATGAATTCGACAAGATCACCTCACGCAGCGACCATAAAGGCGGCCAGAGCGAAGTGAGCCGTGAAGGTGTGCAACGTGATTTACTGCCCTTGATCGAGGGCACGACCGTGATGACGAAATACGGCCCGGTGCAGACGGATCATATTCTTTTTATCTGTTCCGGTGCCTTCCACTATGCGAAACCATCCGATTTATTGCCGGAATTGCAGGGCCGTCTGCCGAATCGTGTCGAGTTGCAGGCCCTGACTGAAGATGATTTCCGCCGCATCCTGATGGAGCCGGAAGGCAGCCTGATCAAACAATATATCGCGCTGATGCAGACCGAGAATGTGACCTTGCATTTCACCGACGATGCGATCGATGCGCTGGCGAAACTGACGACGCAGATTAATGCCACGGTTGAAAATATCGGCGCGCGCCGTTTGCAGACCGTGCTGGAAAAATTGCTGGAAGAGATCAGTTTCACCGCATCGGACCGCGGCGGTGAAACCATCACCGTCGATGCCGCCCTGGTTCAGGAACGCGTCGGCGAACTGGCGAAGAATACGGATTTAAGCAAGTTTATCCTGTAATATCCGGTTTGCTTGATATTACCATAATTATGATTATAGTAAGGACGCGTGCTTGTGCATGATTCGCATGGCGACGCTATGGCGATTTACCGGATTTAAAATCGCGTCTTCAGACCGAAAGGACAGAATGATGGATGTAACAGCCGCTCATCTTGATATTGAAAAAAGCGAATTTGAAAAACAGGTCAAAGACCTGGCCTGGCAGTATGATTTCAGTCCCGGTGATCTGAACGTGGATTTTGGTAACGTGCGGGGCGCGGAAAAAACAGCGCCGCATATAGAATTCATGTCTGCGCAGAGAGATCTGCGAAAGATCGCCGCATTTGGTTTGCATGTATCACAACAATTCGGGGCAGGTCTGTCTGTCGGGAATACGGGTTCGTCTTATTATGATTATGACGGTACGCGCTTTACCCGGAATAAGTCGGATGTCGCCCTTATCCAAACGGATGAAAACACGAAAAAAGAATTTTTCAAAGAAATAGAGGAAGCGAATAATGAGCAGATAGAACGATATCTGGCCAGGCTGGAAGAAATAAGAGAAGAAGAAAGACAACAAGAGTTAAACGAACAAAACCGGCAGGCGCAGGAAGATGGTTTCTATCAGAGAGCGGCATCGCACCAAAGGATGCTGGAGAATAGCGAACTATACGATCAATACGGCCCGTGGGGCTTGCACAATAAAAATGATTACGAGCCGTATTGACGTATACAAAGCGGTTTATGCATCTTCCAGCATATCGAGCATGACGCCGCCGATGCGGATTTTTGTCTCCAGGTCGGCATGTTTGCTGCGCATGATGACGCGATAAGTATACAGGCGATCATCCTGGTCATCGATATGTTCCACGATCGCATTGAGTTTTTCAAAATGCCGGGCGGTGGTCTCGTCATTCTTTTTATAAAAATCGACTACCAGAGATAAATAGCTCGCTTTCGATGTGTCATCGTCCGGCAGTTCGTCGACCAGCAGGGCGATTTTTTCTATGGCGCGCTCTTCGATATCCGTATCTTTGGGGCAGTTATTCCAGATGCCACGATAATGTTCCAGTTTTCGTTTTGTATCCACGGCGTTTTTCCTTTTCTTGATATGCTGTCGGGCCTGATGATGTGTTGTGAAATCGATGATGGTCACAGGGCCTCCTGTTTGCGTTACAGGAACATGGTATCATGCACGACCGCGCAGATTCAAAAACAATATGCGTGTTCAACGGGTTATTTTTTCGCAAATAGCGTAAAAATAGGTGTGGGGAAAATAGTGCTATGCGAGCAGGGCCAGAATTTCTCTGAAAATATCGTGGCGCTGTTCCGGATGATCGGCCAGCCAGCCATGCAGGACATGCGGTGCGTTATCCAGTGTGATAATCTCGACATGACGGCCATGGATGGCAGATTCTTTATACAGATCGATCACATCCGGCGGGATGATGGCGTCATCGCTGCCGATTATAATCAGCAGATTGCCAGTGAAGTTTTTGAGATTTTCAAAAATCGTGGCATTCGCATAGGAATGTGGTGTGCGGATAATATCGGTGAAACCGCTGTCAAACGGCACGGCGAACGCTTCGGCGGCATAAGCGGCCGGGCAGAATAAAATCAGATTATCGACGGGAAGATGGTTCAGCAACTCCAGTGCCACATGGCCACCCATGCTGGTGCCGATCAGCGTGTAACGGCTGCCAGGTCTTAAATATTGAGCGGCGGCCAAAGCTTCGGCCGTTCGTTTTTTCAAACTGGATTTTTTAAGATCGCCCGTGCTGTCGCCCTGGCCGGAATGATCATAGCGCATAAGCGGATGGTTTTTGTCAGCCAATAATTCGGCCAGCCAGGCGATACGCTCACGTCCGCTCGGCCCGCCACCATGAAGGGATAAAATAACCGGTTGCGGGATAATATCGCCACTGTAATCAATCGTGGCGGCCAGTGTTTCGCCTTCGGCTTCGAATGTAAAATCGTACCGCTTTACAGCCACTCTTTGATGTCTTTCAACGCAAAGGAACGGTTTTCGTTTTTCTCGACATCCAGCGCATCCATCAGCCACTGGTCATGCGGATGCCATTCCGTCTGGCCGAACCAGATTTTGATCGGCACGATCCGGCGGATCGCCGTCTCACCGCGATAGTTGGTGTAATTGATTTTGACGATTTTTGCAGTATCGCCAGTCATCTGTTACTGATTCATCAACTGGAAGAAGTCGGCGTTATTTTTCGTGTTCTTGAGTTTTTCGATCAGGAACTCGACGGCTTCGACGGTGTTCATCGGGTTGAGAATGCGGCGCAGGACCCACATCTTGGAAAGGTTGCCGGCATCGACCAGCAATTCTTCCTTACGTGTACCGGATTTCTGGATATCGATGGCCGGGAAGATACGTTTGTCGGAAATCTTGCGATCCAGAACGATCTCGGCGTTACCGGTTCCTTTGAACTCTTCAAAGATAACCTCATCCATACGGCTGCCGGTTTCGATCAGTGCCGTGGCAATAATGGTCAGGGAACCGCCTTCCTCGATATTACGCGCGGCACCGAAGAAACGTTTCGGACGCTGCAACGCATTGGCATCGACACCACCGGTGAGAACTTTACCGGAGGATGGTACGACGGTGTTGTACGCACGGCCCAGACGGGTGATGGAATCGAGCAGGATCACGACGTCACGTTTATGTTCGACCAGACGCTTGGCTTTTTCGATCACCATTTCGGCGACCTGGACGTGACGTGTTGCCGGTTCGTCGAAGGTGGAGGAAATAACCTCGCCCTTCACGGAACGCTCCATGTCGGTCACTTCTTCCGGACGTTCGTCGATCAACAGGACGATCAGGTAAACTTCCGGGTGGTTGCCGGTGATCGCGTGGGCGATCTGCTGCATCATCATCGTTTTACCGGTACGCGGCGGCGCAACGATCAATGCACGCTGGCCTTTACCCAATGGGGAGACGATCTCGATGATACGTTGTGTGAAATTCTTTTTGGTCGGGTCTTCGGTTTCCAGCGAGAGTTTTTTCTGCGGATACAAAGCCGTCAAATTGTCGAAATTGATGCGGTGACGCACCTGGTCCGGATCTTCAAAGTTGATCTTGTGGACTTTGTCCAGAGCGAAGTAACGTTCATTTTCTTTCGGGGCGCGGATATCGCCTTCCAGCGTGTCGCCAGTGCGCAGGTTATATTTGCGGATGAAATTCGGGGTGACGTATAAATCGTCCGGGCCCGGCAGGTAATTTTCGTCCGGGGAACGCAGGAAACCGAAACCGTCCGGCAGCACTTCCAGCACACCTTCACCGGTGATGGTTTGTTCATCTTCCGCCAGGCGCTGCAGAATGGCAAAGGTCAGGTCCTGTTTGCGCAGGCCCGCCGCGTCTTCCAGGCCAATGCTCTCGGCAAAGGCGATCAGGTCAGGAGTGGATTTACTTTTTAATTCTTGCAGATGCATGGAGGGTGTCTCAAGGGAAAGGTCGCGTTCAAGGGAACGGCAACGGATTTAAATAAAAGAAAGAAAACGGGCAAAAGCCCAAGCAGACCGAATGGCTGTGACTCTGTTTTGGCAGAATAGTCGGGTTTTGTCAAACAGAATGACGTTAACCTTTTAACCGGATGCAATGATGGCGCGTCGTTTTGCCGGTGCGGCCGCGCATGGCCAGGTAATCATCCAGATCATCCATCGACGTTGCCATCATCATTTCATTGGCGTGGATCATCATCGTATCATCGACCATGATGCCCAGATGACCGTGAATGGCGCTGCCATCGTGATTTTGTTTGCCGTCATCATGCGCGAAGAAGACCAGGTCGCCTGTCTGTAATGCGGCGCGGGCGATATTTTGTGCTTTGACGGCGGCCTGCATATCCATGTCGCGCGGGAATGGCATGCCACAGGCCTGCAGGCAGAGTTGGATCAGGGCGGAACAATCGATGCCGAAACCGGACCGGCCACCATAGACATAGGGTACGCCCAGGAAACGGAAGGCTTCGGAAACAGGTTCCAGCGCATGTACGAATTTATCAACCAGATGGGCAGACGGGATGAATAGATCCGCATCGGTGCGCATAAACCCGTCTGTTTCATCAATGACCGTCACTTCGCTGCCATAGCTGAGCGGGAAGAGCGGTGTGGTTTTGACATCCGGGCTGTTATAGGCGTGCGTCATCAGGTTGCTGACGCGGTGTGTCGTTTCGATAGTCGGGCGCACCAGATGCTCGGCGCGGCAATAACCGACATAGCCATCCGCCAGCGATTGTCCCCAGGCCCAGCCATCCTTGATCTCCAGCACATCGATATCTTCACCGTATAGCCATTGCGATTCCAGTGTGGTGGAAAGCATGTCGGATGTGACGGGGGCTTTATAAAGATTGACCAGGGGCGCCGAGACGCGCCAACGTTCAGGCGCTTTATAAGCATCTGCTTTGACAATGCCTTCGAGATGATCGGCAGCAAGATCGGCACGGGCCAGGGTCAGGCGAGGGTCAAAAGAAGGCTTTTCGGACATACTTATGTTGTAGCCGATGAACCTTTAAATGGCTTTAACGCGTTGCTTTAGATTGTTTTAACAACCAGGACCAAACCGGCGACGGCGGTGAAGAAACCGGCCAGACGAATTAAAAACAACATATTGACCGACTTGGCAAAGGTCTCAAAACCAATGCCGAAAATCGTCATGATCAGGCCGGTGGAACCGAAACCGGCCCAGAAAGGAATAATGATGGAATTGTCGGAATCCACATCGCTGACCGCTTTCAGATCGCTCGATCCCAGTGCCAGGCCCAGCAGCATGATCACAGCCAATGTCAGTAAGGGCGGAATAGTGAAACTCATCGCGACGATTGCGCCAATCGCCACGGCGATGATCAGGCTGATCCCTTCGGTGGTGAGAATGGAGGGCAGTTCCGGATATTCTTCGGCCAGTTCGCCGAAACTCGGGCGCCAGTTCGGGTGGAATTCACTGATAAAGGCACCGACGACGATGGCACAGAAAAACGCGACCGGAATCGCCCAGATCGTGCTGAGTTTATCGGTGCTCAGACCCGCCCATAAACCAACGCAGAACAGGCTGGCCAGAACCGCAGGTTGAAAAAGCGGGTAAAGCATGCCGCGACCGAACGGCCCCTCGGACACATTCCCCATGATCAGGTCGCGCGCTTCTTTCAGATCCTCGCTTAAGGAACCGGCAAACGCAGGCAGGGATGCCACGCAGAAAACAATAAAAGTCACCAGGGATGGCAAGGCCGGCCAGTTCAAAAGACGGTTGCCGGTGCTGATGGCGAAGGTATGAAAACGGGCGAAAGGGGACATGTTTTACTCCTGCTGGCCATGGGAATGGCTTTTCCGCCCTCACGCTGCCGCCAAAAAGTTTACAAAAGATGGATAAAGCGTTCCGTGTTAACCAAATTATGATTGCGCCGTTGGTTATTTTGCCTAAATTGTATGCCATAAGACGTACTCAAGACATCTGGGGAGGGATGCTATGTTTGATCTGACAAAAAGACCAAAAACGCTCGGCGGCAAGATTGCAACCGGTTTAGTCTGTATGTTCGGCGTTGCCATGCTCGATACATGTGTGATCGTCGCCAATGCAAAATTGACCGACACTGAAAAGAATAAACAGTTGGCCATGGATGCCATGGCCGTCACCACGATGGTGGGCCTTTCTGGCCTCTTTGCGTATGGTGCGAGCGAATGGAGCCAGCACAAAAAGAAATACGAACTGACCCAGTAAAATTCCTTTGATGGTCCGGTGATCCGGATTTCTTAAGCGTCGATTTTCACGGTGCCGGCAGCAAAAGAAGAATCCTGCGCCCCGTTTTAAGACTGGCGTAATCTGTCCGGCCACCAGCGCATTGTGTAGGGGGCCATGTTTGACCAACCGGTTGTGGTGACCAGCTGAGGTTGAATGATTGTCCGGACTTGCTTTCACCCACCGACCTGAAACCAAGTTCGTGATAAAGGTCCTGTGCGCGGCTATTGGCTTTGTGGACTTTCAATGTCAGCGCTTTGCCAAGTTGCATGGCGCGGTGTTGCAAATCCGTGATCACCTGGCGGCCGATGCCTTTATTGCGGTTATGCGGCAGAATGCAGATCTCGCACAGATGGAGTGATTCAGGTTTTTCCGTCATCTCGATCAGGCCGACAGGTTCTTCATCGGTCAAGATGATATCCGCTTTATTGTTTTTAAAACTGCGCAACCGGCGCCGTTGTTCCTCTTGTTCCTGCCACATGCCATCGCGATTTATTTTTTCCTGCATCCAGCATAATTTGTACAGCTGGAAGGCCTGTTCGTAATATTCCGGTGTGATGGGGGTCAAGGCGTAGCGAATCATGTTTTAAATATACATAATTATTCCGAAATGGGAACGGGATTTTGTTTGAGTTGCAGGGCCGGGCTGCCGGTGAACCAGACCAGGCAATAGAAGGCGCCTTGCGGATTGTAGAAACCGTGCAGCGTGGCCAGGGCAGCACGGATAGCCGGGCGCGGATTCTGTTCGGAGACGGGCGGGGTATAGGCAACCTGGATTTGGGTCCGTTTGACCTGGCCATGATATAATAAGTCCATCGTCTCATGGAGTGGCCGGGTGACGCGCGGCTCGAAGATCGTGTCGAAACCTTGCAGCCGGAGGGCGGGGGCGTCGGCTCCCAGCCATTGCAGCAGGCCGTTATTGGCCTCCAGGATGGTCCGGTTATGCTGCATCAACAGGCCCGGGGCCGGGCAGTTTCTTAAGATATCAAGCAGATCGAACGGGGAGAGGGTGATATCCTGGCGGGCCAGCTCGCGCTGGGCCTCAGCCTGAGCATAGGCTCTTATATAAGAAGAGAAGTTTATCCCCTCATAGGACTCGGCCAGGCTGGCTACCAGCTGGCCCAGCCGGAGCTGCCGCTTCCGGGCGATCCGCTCGAGCATATCCCAGAAACTGCCTTCCAGCCGCAGGGCAAAACGTTTGCCTGCATGCTGGACGATCCGGACCCGGCTTTGTT
>DASWYT010000137.1:0-8915 GCA_036404835.1 Alphaproteobacteria bacterium
GAAAAAGAAGCGCGTTATTACTTCCTGAAAGGTTCGATTGCCCGTCTGGTTGCACAGATCGAAGACAAGCCGCTCGATTTCCCGGAAGAACTGAAAAATAATGCACCTTCTGTCGTCACTGACCAGATTGCACAATATAATCTGAAGAAGAGTCAGCAACAGGCGGAATTATCCGTTCTGGAAAGCCAGGTCTCGCAGCGTAGCCAGGAAGTAAACGAGATGCGTTCCCGTTTGAATCAGCTGAATGGCAATTTGCAGGTCAAGGTCGAAGAGCTGAACATGACCAGCCCGATGGTGGCACAAGGCATCATGCCGAAGGTTGATCTGTTGCGTATCGAAGGTCAGGTAACGGATTTGCGTGGTGAGATCCGGACGATCCAGACATCGATCCCGCGGGCGCAAACCGCCGTATCCGAAGCCAATCAACGCATCAGCGAAGTCAAGGCAAAAGGCAAAGCTGAAGCCTCTACAGAATTAGGTGCTGCCAAAGCCGAACTGGATTCCCTGGGGAATGTTCTGACGGTTGGTCAGGATAAGGTACAGCGGACGCAAATGCGTTCACCGGTTAAAGGAACGGTCAAGCAATTGAAGATCAACTCTATCGGCGGTGTTATCAAGCCGGGTGAAGATGTGATCGAGATCGTGCCGGCGGGTGATAAATTACTGGTCGAAGCGCGTGTGCGTCCGGCCGATATCGCCTTTATCCTGCCGGGCCAAAAGGCCATGGTCAAAATCACGGCCTATGATTTCTCGATCTATGGCGGTCTGGAAGGCAAGGTGCAGGAGATTAGTGCCGACACAATCCAGGATCCAAAGGGTGAGAGTTTCTACCGCGTGAAGATCCGCACGGATAAAACCACGGTCGAACATCGTGGCAAATCTCTGCCGATTATCCCCGGTATGATGGCGCAGGTGAATATCCTGACCGGGGAGAAAAGCGTATGGGCTTATCTGATGAAGCCGTTGCTGAAAACCCGCCAGGACGCCTTTACAGAACGCTAAATTCCGTTTCACGCCGTTTTGTGTTAAAACAACCATAGTTGATCTGTGGTGGGTATATCATTGTGTCCACAGGAAAAGATCATTTACGGCGTTACAGGTCTATATCCACGAAAGAGAGAAACCATGACTCGTTCCATTCTTCGCGCTTCCCTTTTGACATCGGCCGCCATGCTTGGCGCACTTTATGTGATGCCGGTGCATGCGGAAGATCCTGCTATCTCCCCGACCGGGACCCGACTGGATATTTCCGCTCAATCATCCGTGAAATCCAATCCGGATGTGGCTGTGCTGAATGTGGCCGTTGTCACCAAGGCCCCGACAGCCGAGGCTGTCCGCGATGAGAATGCCAAAAAAATGACAGCGGCTTTTGCCCTGCTGAAGGCCAAGAAGATCAGCCCGAATGATTACCAGACATCCGGTATCAATTTGAACCCGGACTATGTGTATGAAGAAAAACAACCACCGAAAATCTCCGGTTATCAGGCCGTCAATAATCTGACGATCAAACTGCACAAGCTCGACCAGGTTTCCGAGGTGATTGATGCGCTGGTGGGGGCCGGTATCAACCAGATCAGCGGTCCGACATTCTCCATCGACGATCCTGAAACATTATTGAACAAGGCCCGCCAGGATGCCATTAAAAAAGCCGCTGCGCGCGCTGGTCTTTATGCACAGGCGACAGGTCTGAAAGTGCAGCGCATCGTCGCCATCAGCGAGAACAGCAATGTCGGTGTGCCACCTTCTTATCCGATGATGAAAGCGATGCGTATGGAAGCAGGGGCAAGTGATACCGCATCGACACCGGTCGCGCCGGGCCAGGTCGATCTGGATGTTACGGTCAATGTGACATATGAACTCGGCAAATAAAGAGCGCCATTATGCAGACCATAAAAAACCGCGCTCTTGAGCGCGGTTTTTTTTAATTCAGAGAAGGGGCGATTACTTACCGGAATTGACACCGGATGTTGTAATGCCGGAACTGTTGGAAGATGTCGGAGCCGGAGCCGCCGGTGCGCTAGACGCACCATTGGACGGTGCAGCCGGGGATGTTGCTTCCGGTTGTGCCGTTGGGGTTGGCAAAGCAGCATCCGCTGGCATTGCCGGAGCCGTGCCGGCTGTTGGAGCCGTTACCGGGGCAACAGGGTTATTCTGTGTCGTTGTCGGATTATTGACGCTGCTGGTATCTGCCGGAACGATGGCGGATGGTGGGGTAACCGTATTGGTCGTAGTTGCCGGAGCCGTTACCGCCGCATCGTTGCTGACCGCTGGGGTTGCAGCAGCAGGTGCTGTATTAGCTGGCGCAACACCGTTAGCGACGTTCGAGAATGCACCGCCACCCTGGCTTACCGGAGCAGCAGGTGCTGTTGCTGGTTTCGGTGCGGGAGCCGGAACATTATTTTGCGCTTGTGGGGCGATGCGTGGAGCAACTGGTGCAGCCGGACGTGGAACAGGCTTGTAGCCCTTATCGATATCGTCGCGCAAAGATGTGCCGGCCTGGCCCAGATTGCCGCTGTCGATGATCGGAACACTGTAGCTATACTGCGCAATGGATGAATCATGTTTTGCAAGACCACCTGCAGCCATGGCAGCAGAGCTCAACATGGTAGTGGCCAGAATAATGGTAAAGGCTGAAAATTTCATAGCGGATAAACTCCTGCGTGGTGATTCTTGGTTATTTCCTCTAATTCACGATGGAATGCGCATAAAGTCAAGGATTTAAATGGTTAAAACTATGTTGATATATAGGCTAATGGCTTGAAATAGTAGAAAAAATACAGGTGGCACTGATTTTTTATCAGGCCACCTATATTCATCTTTCATCTATCCCAGGCCTTAAAGCGCAGGTGGACCGGAAACGCGGCGACCGGAAATCAGATTGTAGAGCAAGCTGATTACCAACAGGACCACGAACAGAATAGCCAGGAATTTAGCAATTTCTGCAAATGCTCCGGCCAGACCACCGAAACCGAGAACCCCGGCAATAACGGCGAGGACAAAAAAGATAATCATGTAGTTTAACATTGTTTTTCTCCGATTGTTTTTACTTTGAGCCCACGCCTTGTCGTAGGGAGGAACAAGGATGAATTGGTTGTGGTATCTTTTATTATGATGAGGACCCGATCAATTTGCGATGTGGCGGAAAAAGCAGAATATAAAATTATGATAAGCCTGCACCCAGACGGGGGACATAAACAAGAAAAAGGCGGATGGAAAAACCCCATCCGCCTTTTAAAGCTTATATCGCGTTGTGATTAGGAACGCAGATCCTTGATTTCGCCCTGGGCGGCAATGATCTGTGTACGGGCTTTTTGAGCCGATTCGCGATTTTCCTGCATGACCAGATCGTGGATCTGTTTGATGCGGCTGTAGTTCTTGTCAATCAGAGCCGAATCGTAACGGGAATCGCCCTTCATGGATTTCACAGCATCAGCCGCATGGCTCAGCGCATAGCGTGAGGCTGTGTAGTTTTCGTCCTGCAGGAAACGCAGAGCCAGAGCCAGATTATCCTTGGCCTTGTCGTATGGCAGTGTTTCCGCTGTTTCTGTTTTAGCTACTTTTTCCATCAGGGTGGCCAGGCTCTTATCGGCTGTTTTCAGGTCGCCCTGGGCCAAAGCGGCTTTGGCATTGCCGATATAGTCCTCGGCTTCCGGACCGGCCAGATTGACGGTCAGGTAAACAACATCAGCGCCGGTTACAGCAACGCCTGGATTGCTTTTGGAAGAAGATGTGCTTCCGACGGAGGTGACTTTAACCGGGCCGGTTTCAAATGGTACATAGTATGTCCCGTTTGTATCCTGGGCGGTGTAAGTCACTTTACCGGAAGAGATACGCGTCTGGGTATATTTCTCCTGAACAGTACTGTTCTGACGGATGAATTTTGCCAGCTTCAGCGCATTGTCGAGACGTGGCTTGGCATCTTGCGGCTTTTTCATCGAGATATCGACGCGGGCCTGATTGACCAGCTCGACAAAACGTTGAACCGCCGGCTTTACTTCGTTGGTCTCGTTATTGATGGCTAAAGGTTTGACGGTACGGGTGACTTGTTCGCTGACAACACGTGTTTTCTTCGTTTCCATTTCAGCATGTGCATTGAAAATCGGGGAAACGAAAAGGGATGTGGCTAAAAATGTCGTTGCTAATAAGAGATGTGTATTTTTCATTGTTCTTGCCTCAATTGATAAAGGTTTTGTTTAAAGGGGCATGAGGTTATTCATGCATGTCCCTTATAAAGACTGACACGGCATCAAAATTATATGTGGGATGTCCAAAGGCGCATAAGGATCGTATAAAATCAGCCCGTAAAAAAAGACCACACCATGATGATGTGGCCTTTTTGCATTAAGATCCTGCAGGTCTGTTAACGCCAGACTGGTTTGCCCAGATTGACATCGCCTTCATCGGTCAATGCACCGGTTGCAGCACCGGCCGCGGCACCAATCGCAGCGCCTGTTAAAACACTTCCACTCGTCAAAGCAGCACCGGCGGCGCCCGCACCCGCACCAATACCGGCACCAGAGATGGCACGGTCTGATTTTGTGCTGCCACAGGCGGTGAGCAGCAGAATAATGCATAAAGCTATAATTAGACGAATCATGGTCAGACTCCTTATCAATTTTATTTGTATATGTACGGATCGTATCTGTATCACGTGATCCTATGTTCGTACTGTACGTGCCAGGGAGATAAAAAATCGATTCGTTTAAAAGGTGTTATCATATAAGGATGATATAAACGAAAAGCCGCCATGATGGCGGCTTTTCGGGTTCCTGCAGTGGAATGGGCGGGTTATGCGGCCGCGGCATCCGTGGTGACGGCAATGGATTCCATGCGGTAGCCGATCCCTGGTTCCGTAATGATATATTGCGGATCGTTGAGATTGGTTTCGATCTTCTCGCGGATCTGGCCGACATAGACACGCAAATACTGCATGTCATCGCCATGTGCCGGGCCCCAGACATCTTTCAAAATCTGGCGGTGGGTCAGCATCTTGCCGCGATTGACGACGAAGTAACGCAGTAATTTATATTCTTTCGGCGTGAAAGCGACTTTCTCTCCGTCGATGAAGACTTCATGGCGGACCAGATCCATGCGGATCTTGCCGTTTGAAATTTCCGGTTCACCGGCTTCCTGTGTTGCAGCCTTGCGCAAATTGGCATTGATGCGGGCCATCAGGACGGCCGGATTGAACGGTTTGACGACGTAATCATCCGCACCCAGATTCAGGGCCTCGGCAATTTCCTCGTCATCGCTGCGCACGGAGCAGATGATGATAGGCACTTGCGACCATTCGCGGATGCCGGTGATGACGTCCTTGCCATCCAGGTCCGGCAGGCCCAGATCGAGAATGACCAGTTCCGGCTTGACGCTTGGGACCTGGCGGATGGCCTGCTTGCCATTTTCGCATTCAACCGGCTTGAAATCTTCGCTTTCCAGCATGATGCGCAGCAATTTGCGGATCTGAGGCTCATCGTCAACGATCAGGATCGTGTTTTTCTTTTCTTTCATGTGGGTCGTTCCTTCTTGCTTTTCAGGTTATGGTGTTTTTAAAAAAATCAGGACGCAACCACTTTCAAGTGTCGGGCCGTTTTATATTGCTCTTGTGTGGCATACAAGCTCAACATTTTTTCCAGGGCAGACAAATCGATTGGTTTCATCATGTAATCATTCATGCCGCTGATGATGCAGCGATCCTGGTGGGATTTGGACGTGTGCGCCGTCATGGCAATCAGGGGCAGGGGCGGCAGTCCGTTCTGCGCTTCATAGGTGCGTGTTTCTTCGGCGATCATATAGCCGCTCATATCCGGTAATTGCAGGTCGAGTAAGGCGGCCATATAGACCTGGCGGCGTGGCGAGGTCAGCAGGCGCAGGGCTTCCTCGCCATTTTCAACACTGTCACAATCATAACCGATTGATTCCAGCAGGGCTTCTGCCACAAAGATATTCGGCTGGTAATCTTCCACCAACAGGATGCGCGGACGGTTATTATGCGGGCGATCCGGCTGGGCGTTATTGTGTTCATTCTCTGTTTCATCCAGGGCGGATTTGTCAGCATGCTGCAACGGGATTGTGACGGTGAACTCGCTGCCTTGTCCTTCCATGCTGTGCACATCGATTGTGGCATCCATCAAATCACACAATTCCTTGCAGATCGATAGGCCAAGACCCGTGCCACCGTAACGGCGTGAAATGGAATGGTCGCTCTGGGTGAATTTGTGAAAAATATTTTTTAACTGGCTATGCGGAATGCCGATCCCGGTATCTTCGACGATCAGGCTGATCATATCTGTGTTATTCTTGTTGGTTTTTTCAGAGCGGTTCAATGTAATTTGAATTGACCCTGCATCCGTGAATTTTACCGCGTTAGCCAGCAGGTTGTTGATGACCTGGCTGATCCGCAGGCTATCGCCGTAATAAACCGCATCGGCTGGGATATTACTTTCGAAATGCAGGCTGATCGATTTTTCACCGGCATGGTAGCGGTATAGATCGATATTCTCCGAAACCATATCGCGCAGCTTGAAGTTGCGTTTTTCCAGGACCAGCGAGCCCTGATCCAGTTTTGACAGATCAAGCAGATCGTTGATCAGGAACTGTAAATTCTTGGAACCTGTATGGAGGACATTGATATGTTCACGATAGGATTCGGTCAGTGGCTGTGCCTGAGTCAGCAGGCGTGAGATGCCGATAATGGCATTGAGCGGCGTGCGGATTTCATGGCTGATATGGCTCAGAAAATCCGTTTTCGCCTGGTTGGCCTCTTCGGCTGTCTCGCGCGCGATATTCAGTTTCTCTTCCATCTGTTTCATGGATGTCACGTCGGTGTGAACACCGATCATACGATAGGCCTTGGTCTCATCGTCATGCCATAAAGCCTGGCCGCGCGACATGATCCAGCGCCAGCTGCCGTCTTTGTGGCGCATGCGGAATGTGCTGCCATAGCTGTCGGTTTTTTTATTGATATAATCATCGCTGGTTTTCCAGACGCGGTCACGGTCATCCGGATGGATCAGCAGGTCGAACGCTTTCATTGCATTCGGCATCTCGTCATTCGTGTAGCCGACAATCTCTTTCCAGCGTGACGACAGGAAGAGATTGTTTGTCGCAATATCCCAGTCCCAGACCCCGTCATTCGAACCGGTGATCGCCAGATCGAGACGTTCTTTCGTGTCTTTCAGGTTTGCCTGGGTTTCGTTTTCTTTTTGTTGTTGTTTTAACAACAGGTAGCCCAGTGCGCCCAGGAAAAAAGATGACAGGATCGCCGCCGCCAGAATGCCCTGATTATAAGCCAGTTGGCGTTCCTGTTGCAGGTTTTTGAAGCTGTTTAAATATTTGCGTTCATGATCGATATAATGCGAGAGGGTGCTGTCAAAACGCGATGCCAGGCGGAATGATTCCTTGGCACGTGAATCCAGGACCGGCATCTTGTCGCCATATTCTATGCGACGGCGAACGGATTCATCCATGAAATCAATCAAAGAGGAATATTGCTGACGCAAATTCGTAATCGCTTTCTTGCCGGTGATCCGTGACGAGGCGATGACTTCTTCTAGTTTTTGCGCGGCTTGTGGTTGCAGGCGGTTGTAACGTTCCTGGAAAACATCTTCGCCGGTAATTATAAAGGAGCGTTGCGCGAGAAAGACGCGCTGGAAAACACGCGAGAAATCATGCTGCAGGAACAGGGCGCGTTCCGTACGATCGACCGCGCTTTCAGCCTGTTGCAGGCGGCTGTGATAGAAATAATTGACGGTCACCATGATTTGTGTCGCCAGCAAAACAGCAACGGCAAAAATGATAAAAGGCCAGCGTATTTTCAAAAATGATTGCGACATATCCGGATGTGATAGCGAAGGGGGTTGAACGTCAGCGTGTGGTTATTTTAGTTCTATTATTGTTATTATACCAGCATTAAGTTGCTAAATTTCAATAAAAACAACAGCCGCCTGTGATGGCGGCTGCGTGATATGATTAAGACGAGATGCAGAGGATCACGGATCAAAGACTCGACCGGTAACCCGAACTGAATCCGTCACGAAGTGCATCGACGATGCGGCCGACGGGTGTTGTTCTTGCTTTTTCACGAACCGCTGTTTCCGTTGAGTCCTGAACGACGACGATCTGGCGGATAGCGCGCAGAAATGTCAAAACGAACAAGGCTAAGATAATAACACCAGCTCCGGCAGTCCCAAACCCGGCCATCCATGGCTCAATACCGTTTGAAATCAGCGATTGATAGAGAACGATCATACCGCTGGCGATCAGGGCTCCCAACAGGATGCTGCCGATAACGGCAGAACACAATGCCAGGAAAACGGATTTGAGATAGATTTTGAGCGCTGATTCAGACGGTAAAGCCTGTAACAGCGCCCAAAAGCCAAGCCGTCGTAAAATGACGGGATGGAGCAGTGACATTAGCGTTTGCCGCTGCTCAGCAGGGATGCAATGATCCAGCCACCGGCGAACGCGGCCAGTGTCGATGCCAGCGGATGAGATTTGATGGTCTCTTGAGCGGTATCTTTCACTTCAGCTGCGCGCTTGCCATTCGTGTCCAGCCATTCTTTCAGGGATGAACCGATCTGTTCTGCGATTTTATAAGCTTTCCCTTCAATATCTTCGAGAGAATTTTCGGCTTTGTTGATATATTTTTGTGTCGTGTTTTCAGCTTTATTAAAAGCGTTGCTGGCTGTTTCATTGGCCGTGTTGCCCAGCTGCGTTGCGTATTTAGACATTGGAGATCTCCCGTTGATTTGTTTTTTTGGAGACACAGGAATAATAGTGTCATTTGTTATTATCGGCCCGGCGGCGCTAAAGCATCTATATGGACAAGCTGCCGGGATATAAAAAACTGATAAAGACGGTACCGGAGGGTTGAAAAACCACAAAAAAAAACCGCCCCGGAACGCCCCGGAGCGGTT
>DASWYT010000138.1:0-8467 GCA_036404835.1 Alphaproteobacteria bacterium
GGAATACAACCCCAGTTCAGGCAGATACCACCCAGATGCTCTTTCTCGACCAGGGCGGTTTTCAAACCCAGTTGCGCCGCACGGATCGCGGCGACATAGCCACCCGGACCACCACCAATAACGGCAATATCAAATTGTTCAGACATCAGAGTACCTTTCCTAATTCTTTTCTATTCTTCAAACTTGTGCGAGTAGTCGATTACCAGCTCATAGAGCGCTTCGGCGAAATCGAGCGGGACATTATTTTGACGGGCATTGGCCAGAACCTGGTCGATCACGATTTTAACACGGGCGGGGTCCTGTACCGGCAGATGCTGGTCGTGTTTGATCTTTCTGACACGGCGGCGCACATTATAGCGTTCACCAAACAGGCGGATAATCTCGGCATCGATTTTATCCAGATCACGGCGGCATTCTTCAAGGGCTGACCAATCGGTCATCACCTTCTCCTTACTGCGCCAACATCGTGGCTGGATTTTCCAGGAAGCCTTTCAGCGCCTGCAGATATTCTGCGCCAACAGCACCATCAACCACGCGATGGTCAACGGATAATGTCGCATGCATCACAGTGGCGATCTCGATCTTGCCATTGATGACAACAGGTGTCTGTTCACCGGCACCGACGGCCAGGATACAACCTTGTGGCGGGTTGATGATGGCATCGAATTTCTTCACGCCGAACATACCCAGGTTAGACAGGGAGAATGTACCGCCCTGATATTCCTGTGGCTTCAACTTGCCATCGCGTGCGCGGCCAGCAAGATCTTTCATCTCACCGGAAATTGTTGCCAGAGATTTTGCCTGCGCGGCTTTGATAATCGGTGTAATAAGACCCGTTGGTGTCGCTACAGCAACAGAGATATCGGAATCTGCATAGAACAGGATGGAATTACCATTCCAGGATGCATTAGCCGCCGGGATTTTCTGCAGGGCCATCGCAGAGGCTTTGATCACGAAATCATTGACGGAGAGCTTGAACGCACCACCATTATTGTCATTGATCTCGGCACGCAGCGCCATCAGTTTGTCGATCTTGATATCGACGGTCAGATAGAAGTGCGGAACGGTCTGTTTGGATTCCGTCAGACGAGATGCGATGACTTTGCGCATACCGGATACTTTTTCTTCACGGTACGCCATGCCGTATGCATCAGCCAGGGATTTCGCATCAGGACCACTGGCGGTTGGCGCAAAGGACGCCGCACCGGCAGATTTCGCACCACCGCCGGAGACAGCTTTTTCAACATCGGCACGCAGGATACGGCCATTCGGACCGGAACCGGTTACGCCGTTCAGATCGATATTATTCTGATTGGCAATGCGCTTGGCCAACGGGCTGGCGAAAATACGTTTTGTGGCTGCAGTCATGGTTCTTTCCTTTAGGCTGCTTGTTGTTGTGATGTTGGCCAGTCGCCGTGATAGCTGATGTTCTGGCCATTTTGAATATCGTTGATGACGGCACGCAGATACGGAATGATCTTCTCATCGGAATCCACGGTCAGCCATTGTAAATCATCGCATTTATGCGGTTCGCCGATAACCGGCTCGCCTTCCCACTCCTCGATCATATAGATAAAGCTCATCCAATGAACGTGCGGCTGGGAATCCGGTGTATAACGATGCGCAACATGACAAAGTTTGACCTGGTCCTGTTTGATATCCAGACCTGTTTCCTCTTTCAATTCACGCAAAATCGTTTGTGCCAATGGCTCACCCGGCATCACTTTACCGGACGGTAAACCGTAATAGCCGCTCATGTAATTCGTATTGGCACGACGCATGAACAGGAATTTGTCACCACGGCGAAACAGGCCGTAAGCCGCTATGTAATGAGGTACATATTCGGGGTGACTGGTTCCCGTCATTTACTTCCCTACCAATTCTTTCACTGCAGCAACGATATGATCCGGTTGCGGCAGTGTCAGTTTTTCAAGGTTAGCGGCGTATGGCATTGGCACGTCGGCCTGGTGCAGACGCTTCAGCGGTGCATCCAGCCAGTCGAAACATTGTTCCATCATCAACGCGGACAGTTCGGAACCGATACCGCAAGTCGGCCAGCATTCCTCGACCGACACGATGCGGTTTGTTTTCTTGACGGACTCGATGATCGTTTCGGTATCCAATGGACGGATAGAGCGGAGGTTGATGACCTCGGCGCTGATGCCCTGCTCGGCCAATGTTTCGGCGGCTTTCAAAGCCTTACCCACCATGATCGAGTAAGCAACGATTGTTACGTCTGTACCTTCGCGTTCGATCTTCGCACGGCCGATTGGCAGGACGAAATCTTCATCGACCGGCACATCGAATGTCTGGCCGTACATGACTTCGTTTTCCAGGAACACAACCGGGTTCGGATCACGGATCGCGGCTTTCAGCAAGCCTTTCGCATCAGCGGCAGACCATGGGGATACTACTTTCAGGCCCGGAACATGGGCGTACCAGGATGTGTAATCCTGGGAGTGCTGTGCGGCCACGCGGGATGCGGCACCGTTCGGGCCACGGAAGACAATCGGGCAACCGAGCTGACCACCGGACATGTATAATGTCTTGGCGGCAGAGTTGATGATCTGGTCGATCGCCTGCATCGCAAAGTTAAAGGTCATGAATTCCACGATCGGACGCAGACCATTCATACCGGAACCAACCGCCAGACCCGCAAAACCATGTTCGGTAATTGGCGTGTCGATGACGCGCTTGGAACCGAATTCCTGTAACAGGCCCTGAGTGACTTTATAAGCGCCCTGGTACTCGGCAACTTCTTCACCCATCACATAGATGGCTTTGTCCTTGCGCATTTCTTCGGCCATCGCGTCACGCAGAGCTTCACGCACGGTCTGGGATTTTACACCTTTAGCGTAATATTTATCTTCATCGCTTGGCGGACGCACGGCAACCGGGGCAGCCATAGGTGCAGCAACTTCCGGACGTGGCAGAGAGCAGCTTGGTGTCGGTGCCGTTTCGGATGGTTTTTCATGCGTCTCGGCAACAGCCGCAGGTGCAGCGGCCGGAGCAGATGCAACAGCATCAGCGCTTTCGCCCTCTTCCAGCAACACGGCGATTGGCGTATTAACGGCAACATTCTCGGTGCCTTCAGCGATCAGGATTTTGCCCAGCACACCTTCATCAACCGCTTCGACTTCCATCGTGGCTTTGTCGGTTTCGATTTCTGCAATCACCTGGCCAGCTTTGATGGTATCGCCTTCTTTTTTGACCCAGCGTGCCAAAGTACCTTCGGTCATCGTTGGCGACAGAGCAGGCATTAAAATATTAATCGGCATTATCTTACTCCAGTAAAATCAATCACGCGCATTACGCATCTAACAAAATATCGGTCCACAGCTCAGATACGTCCGGCTCTGGGCTGGTGATGGCGAACTCTTCGGTTTCCTTCACCAGTTGCTTGATATCTTTTTCAATTTTCTCCAGCTCGTCCGGCTTGGCGACGTTGTTTTCCAACAGCCAGGCTTTAAAGTTGGTGATTGGATCGCGTGTCTCGCGCATTTCTTCCACTTCTTCCTTCGTGCGGTATTTCGCCGGGTCAGACATGGAGTGGCCGCGATAACGATAAGTTTGAACTTCCAACAACATCGGACCTTTGCCGGAACGCACATACTCAAGTGCCTCGACAGCGGCATCGCGCACGGCCAGAACATCCATACCGTCAACGATCTTGCCTGGGATGCCATAGCCTTCACCGCGTTTGTGCAGCTGGCCGGCCGTGTGACGGGCGACAGAAGTCCCCATCGCGTAACCGTTATTTTCAATGATGTAGAGAACCGGCAGGTTCCACAGGGCAGCCATGTTGAACACTTCATAGATCTGGCCCTGGTGCGCGGCACCGTCACCGAAATAGCAAAGGTTCACAGCACCATCTTCATTGTATTTGTGTGTAAAGGCCAAGCCTGTACCCAAAGCAACGGAGGCACCGACGATACCGTGACCGCCATAGAAACCTTTTTCCTTGCTAAACATGTGCATGGAACCACCTTTACCACGGGAGTAACCTGTGGCACGGCCGGTCAGTTCCGCCATCACACCGCGTGGATCCATATCGCAAGCCAGCATATGACCATGATCGCGATAGGTGGTGATAACCGTATCTTTTTTCTCTTGCACAGAGGTAAAGCCGACAACGACGGCTTCCTGACCGATATATAAGTGGCAGAAACCACCGATCAGGCCCATCCCATACAACTGACCCGCCTTCTCTTCAAAGCGGCGGATATGTAGCATATCGTAATACATTTTGAGAGCTGTTTTCTTGTCAGGTACATTCTTATACTTCTTGCCCTTGACGGAAACGGGTGCAGCGGATTTTGCAGGTGCTGCGGCTGGTTTCTTTGCCGCATTGTTTTTCTTGGCTTGAGCCACGAGAGACCTCCCAAAGGTCGTTGTTTTGAATTTCGGCCCCAGATTAAAGCTTTAGCCGCAAAAAGCGACCCCTTAAGGATGGTGCAGTGCGAAAATTTGTTGCTGTGGTTGATAAATAAGATACTGATTTTTATTGACACTCATTAAATTACATATCAATAATAACAAAACAGCTTTTGGTCCTTGTCCAAAAATGATGACCAACAGCCATAATAATCGTCAACACGATAGGCTTGGCTTGTCCTCAAGTTCTATTGTCCAACAATAAGACATTGATAGAAAATAACATATGAAAAATTGGCTTTACAGCACTGCATTGACAAGTTTAATGGCTTTGACGATGGCATGCCAGTCTTCAAATTCGGATGCAACCGTTGACGATATTCCTGTTAATAAAGAAGTCATCGGCGCTCTTTTTGCCACAGCCATGACATCTTCCTGTAGTCGCACCCTTGAAACATGTGATGTTAAATCACCTAGTGAAGTGATTGCTGATTTTAACGATCTCCTTGCAGCAGGAGAGCTTGTTTTAATTGAAAAGAGAACAACAGAAGGTGATTCTTTAAGTCATGATCAAATCACCTATATAGGCGCTGATAATCAAAATTGGGAGAAGCACGGTAAAGGCGTCATGCGTCTTGCGGTTGTCAATGGCCAGGACACCACCATGCATCTGACCTATCAGTCCGATGAATTACAATATGACCCCAAAAAACAAACTTCTGGACTCAGCGGAATTGGCTTAGGACATTTTGAAGTGTCCATCAACGATCAAGTTAATGGAATGATGCATTTATTTGTACGTGATGTAGAGATTATATCAAAAGACCAGCAAGAATATTCCAGTTGCGTTGGAGGATTCTATTGCACATCTTTAGACACGGATAACATTATCCCGCTTAGAAAAATTTCACTCTAACGGAATAATCACTTCTTCCGGGCGCGTATAGCCCAGTGTCTTCCGCGCCTGCTCTTCCGCCATATCGGGGTCGAGTGAGCTCGGGCGCATCAGCATCACATCTTTTTGTAAAGCCTCACGTTGCGCGTGGAGTTTGTCGCGTTCGATTTTTGTCGCGGAGACTTTGGCTTCCATGCGGTGCAGAGCCAACAGGCCGCGCGGACCGAAGACCATGTAGAATGCAAAATAGAACGCCAGGACCAGCATCACGATCGGCACCACAAAGCGGCGCAATTGCAGTGACGGACGGGCGGCGTAGCTATTCAATTCTTATTCTCCATCCACCGGAAAACGGTTGTCTTTCGGGAAACCATCCGGTGCCATACGACCGGATTGCGCACGTTCACCGATCCATAAACGCAGATCGGTCACGTCATATTGTTTCTTGCCAACCTGCCAGTGCAGGCCGTCTTTCTTGTTCAGGCCGCGCGCATCGGACAGATTGCCATCTTTGTATTTCTGCAGCACGACACCCCGGCCCTTCGCCATTTGCGGCAACTGGTCGCGCGGGAATAACAGGATTTTACGGTTCTGGCCGATCACGGCAATCAGATTATCTTTCGCATCGAGCGGCTTGCTGACAACGGCTTTCACCTTATCCGGCAGCGACAGAACAGCCTTACCATTCTTCGTCTGCGCTTCGACATCTTTCAATGCGACGATAAAGCCACGGCCGTCACTGCTGGCGACCAGCATCTCTTGATCCGGTACCAGTTTGCCGACATACAGGATTTCAGCATCGCCCATATTGACCATCAGGCGGATCGGCTCACCAAAGCCACGGCCAGCTGGCAGTTTATCACCATTGATCGTGAAGAAACGGCCATCGCTGGTCGAGACGATCAGCTTATCGGTCGTTTCCATTTCGATCACGTAAGCAGATGCATCGCCATCTTTATATTTCTGTTCAGCCGCATTATGGCCATGGCCTTTCAGCGCACGGATCCAGCCCTGAGCGGAGCAGAGAACGGTAATGGATTCTTTCTCGATCACCGGTGTCAGTGACTCCAGCGCAATCGCCGGGGCTTTCGCCAGTTTTGTCCGACGCGGGCCAAGCACTTTGTCTTCGCCGAATTTCTTGCGCGTCAGTTTGATCTGGTCCTTGATGGTTTTCCAGCGGATCTTTTCATCGCCCAACAACGCACGTAAGCCATCGGCTTCATCGAGTAATTTCTGACGTTCGCCACGGATTTCCATTTCCTCCAGCTTGCGCAAATTGCGCAGGCGCATATTCAGGATCGCTTCGGCCTGATTTTCGGTCAGTTTGAACGTCTTGATCAAAACCGGCTTCGGCTCATCTTCATCGCGGATAATCTTAATGACTTTATCCAGGTTGAGATAAACGACCAGGTAACCATCGAGAATTTCAACGCGCTTGGTGATCTTATCCAGGCGGAAGTTACTGCGACGGACCAGGATTTCATGACGGTGATCCAGGTAAGCCTGCAACACCTGTTTCAAATTCATCACGCCTGGCGTGCGGTTCTTATCCAGTACGTTCATGTTGAGCGGCACGCGTGTTTCCAGATCGGACTGGCGGAACAGGCTTTCCATCAATTGTTCCGGCGGCGTGTTGCGGCTCTTCGGTGTGATGATCAGGCGGATATCCTCGGCGGATTCATCGGCAATATCATCGACCAAAGGCAGTTTCTTATTGTTCAGCAGGTCGGCGATCTTTTGCAGCATATTGCTCTTTTGCACCGCATACGGGATTTCCGTGATCACCACCTGGTACTGGCCCTGTGGCAGTTTTTCTTCAACCCATTTCGCACGCAGGCGGAAACTGCCGCGGCCTGTTTCATAGGCCTGGAGAATATTCTCCGGCGGTTCGATCAGGATACCGCCAGTCGGGAAATCCGGTGCCGGAATGAATTCCATCAATTCCTTGACCGTCACGGACTTCTTGTCGATCAGTTTTTCCAGCGCATTGCACAATTCACCGATATTATGCGGCGGGATGGACGTCGCCATACCCACGGCAATACCGGTGGCGCCGTTGGCCAGCAAGTTCGGGAAAGCGGCCGGCAAAACTTCCGGTTCCGAACCATCGCCATCATATGTGTCTTTGAAATCGACCGTGTCGCTTTCGATATCTTCCAGCAGAGCTTCCGCGACAGCGGTCAGTTTGGATTCCGTATAACGCATCGCAGCGGCGTTATCGCCATCGATACTACCAAAGTTACCCTGGCCGAAGACCAGCGGATAACGTACGGCAAAATCCTGCGCCAAACGGACCAGCGCATCATACACGGAACCGTCACCATGCGGGTGATAACGACCGATCACGTCACCGACCACACGGGCGGATTTTTTCGGCATGCCGTCGGCCCGCAAATTCAGTTCACGCATCGCATAGACCAGGCGGCGGTGCACCGGCTTCAAACCGTCCCGTACATCCGGCAGGGAACGCGAGACAATCGTCGACAGCGCATAGGCCAGATATTTCTCGGACAGAATATCAGTCAACGGGCGTTCGATGATATCGGAAGCGGCACCAGGGTTGGTTATTTTGGCGTTCATATGTTATCCATGCGCGAATTGGCGTGTATCGGGGGTCAAACTACCCCCGGAGAAGAGATTTTGCAAACGGCGGCGGGGCTCCGGGAGCGGTTTTTGCTCCGGGCTGAAGAAATGCTGGTGCAGGAAATAGCCGGTCAGGGCCAGCCCGGCGCGGATATCCTGGTCGCCCAGATCGTCCGCCCCGCCCAGCGCATAGGGCAGCGGCAAGAGCCGGTCGCCATAGGGAGCAGCTTCCTCGCGGCAAACCGCCTGCCCCGATTTCGGGCTGACATGGGTCAGATCGTGGCTGGCTTTAGTCACCGCACAACGGTCAAGCTGCAGGCCAAAACCCATATTTTTCAACAGGGAAACTTCCCAGACCATATAGGCTTGCGGCCAGTCGGCCGATTGGCCCAGCTCCTGGAGGAAGGCCCGCGTCTGGCGGTAGAGCTCCGGATAAGGCTGGCGCTCCGGGATGATGGTCGTCATCAGATTGGCCAGCGATTGCAACGCGTTCATTCTTTCCGGGCTGGCCAGGAAGCGCGCGGCAAAAGGTGTCAGTAATTCAAAGCTGAAAAAACCCAGCTGGTCGGCCAGGCGGCTTTGCCAATTGACGGTGACATGGTTGCCGATCTGGAG